>CAZTYY010000123.1:0-9653 GCA_964617785.1 uncultured Desulfobacterales bacterium
ACTTTTAAATTTAAATAGTTAGATGGCTTATCTTTATTTTAGTTATTTGGAAGTCAATTTGGGATGGCAAAAATTTGTTGTAACATCATCGTCCTTTTCTTCAGGATTTTCGTCCTGCGAGATTCAATTAAACTCCTGTTTTTTAGGAAACCACATCCTCTTCACCAAACCTTCAAAAGGAATAATCAATTGAAATTAAAAGTTAAAGTTTAACTGCTGAGCAACTGTCTGGTTTGGCACGGTTATTGAAAGTATTATTGGTTTGGTAAATAGCGGTTTTTATAAATTAGAGTAAACCCGACCAAGAGGAGTTGCCCATGCAGGAAAAAGATCATCGTATAGTTGTAGATAAGGTGAAGTGGACGTACGTGGACTTGTTCAGTCTTAAGAGAAGAGGGCTGACAAATGATAAGATCAGCAAAATGACAGGTATGCCTGTTCACATTATAGATGATCAACTTGCAGAGCTCGAAAAAGTCAGAAACAGTTCAGGTGTTTTTTAACGGAGAACAAATGAGAATTGAAAGACGTTCAGGTGATGATCGGCGGAGCGGAAAAGAGCGTCGCGTTAAGGATATTTCCGGTTTTCTTGATGAGAATGGTTATGAATTGAGACGTTCCGGAAAAGAACAGCGTGAACCCGGTGAACAAAGAAGAGGTTTTGCGTTGGTCACAAAATGGAGCAGTGTGTGCCTCGGAGTAGAAACGGAAACATTAAAAACGTTATAAATAAATTATAAAAAATCTTTTCACCCCCCTTGTATAATCTGCCATCATTTGTTATACTTTCCAATTTGTGTTGACAGGGTACTGTTGGATGGATAAGAAGCTATCCCCAGTAACCGGACTACACGTTTTTTAAATATGAATAAACAGCGTGATTTTATAAAACAATGTATTGTTTTCAAACAGAATTTTTAGATGAATAACAAGGGGTACGCATGACCAAAAAAGCTATCGGATCTGTTATGGTTGTAGGCAGCGGGATTGCCGGAATGCAGTCTGCACTTGATCTTGCAAACTCAGGATATTACGTCTATCTCCTGGAAAAGTCGGCAGCCATCGGCGGTATGATGTCAGAGCTTGACAAGACTTTTCCAACCAATGATTGTGCCATGTGAGTTATCTCACCCAAACTGGTCGAGGTCGGCCGGCACTTAAATATAGAACTTCTTACCAATACAGAACTTATAGAACTCGAAGGTGATTCCGGCAGCTTTACTGCCAGGGTAAAACAGGCACCAAGGTATATAGACCTTTCCAAATGCACAAGCTGCGGGGAATGTACAAAAGTATGCCCGATAGATGTTTCTGATGATTATAATAAAGGGCTTGCCGACAGAAAGGCCATATACAAGCAGTATGCCCAGGCAATTCCCGGTGCATATGCCATAAGCAAACTTGGTACCGCTCCATGCAAGGCAACCTGTCCCGCGCATGTCAGTATCCAGGGATTCATAGCGCTGATTAATAACGGAAAATACAAAGAAGCGCTTAAGCTGTTCAAAGAAGAGCATCCGTTTCCAGGTGCATGCGGACGGGTTTGCCATCATCCCTGTGAAAGTGAATGTACAAGAGGTGATCTGGATCAACCCCTTTCCATTCAATACCTTCACAGGTTCCTTGCAGACCAGGATTTGATGGAAGAGGAACCATATGTTCCGGAAATTAAGGAAAAAAGAGATGAAAAGGTGGCCATCGTCGGTTCAGGCCCGGCAGGCCTGACATCTGCTTATTACCTTGCCATGAAAGGGTATCAAGTCACAGTATTTGAAAAACTGCCTGTTGCGGGCGGCATGATGGCTGTGGGGATCCCTGAATATCGTCTTCCAAAAAACAGACTGAATGATGAAATTCAGATGATTGAGAAAATGGGTGTGTCGATTCAGACCAACATTGAATTTGGAAAAGACATTACTCTGGACAGTTTGAAAAAAGACGGTTATTCAGCCGCATTTTTAGCAGTGGGATTGCATGGCGGACGGCGGTTGGGCATTGAAAACGAGGATACAGAAGGTGTTTTACAGGGCGTTGATTTTTTAAGGGATGCAGCGCTGGGTAATGATGTCAGCATCGGATCCAATGTGCTGGTTATCGGCGGCGGGAATGTTGCCGTTGATGTGGCTTTGACAGCCAAAAGGGTCGGTGCTGAAGAAGTCACAATGATATGTCTTGAAGCAGACGGTGAAATGCCTGCATGGGATTATGAGATCGAAGAGGCAAAAGAGGAAGGCGTTAAAATTGTAAACAGCTTTGGCCCTAAAAACTTTTTTATTGACAAGGACCAGCGATTTTCCGGAATTGAATTTAAATCCTGTACAGCTGTTTTTGACGAAGGCGGCAGGTTTAATCCCCAATATGATGAAAATGCGTGTCAACCATTTTTCGGGGATAACGTTATTGTTGCCATTGGCCAGAGTCTTTTCGTTGGGGAAATTGAAGCCCAGGGGATTGCTATCTCACCCAGGGGCGGCATTGAAAGTGATCCTACAACTTTCCAAACATCGATTGACTGGGTCTTTGCCGGCGGTGATGCTGTATATGGTCCAAAATCGGTTGTAGATGCTGTGGCATGCGGAAAAGAAACTGCTGAAAGCATAGACCGGTTTATCAACGGCCAGGACCTTAAAGAAGGAAGAGAAAAGGAATGGTCATATGAAAAACCTGAGATACCTAAAACAACAGATACAAAGCAAGAGGAGAGGGTAGCCGTAGACCATATTCCCGTTGAAGAAAGGGAAGGCAATTTTAAGGAGATTGTTGCAGCAGGGTACAATGTGGATGATGCACTCAAGGAGGCCGAGAGATGCCTGAAGTGCGGAATCTGCTCCGAATGCTACCAGTGCCTTGATGCATGTCTTGCAGGGGCTATCGATCATGAGCAGGTAGAGATTGAAAAGGAGATTCCTGTTGGATCAGTTATCCTATCGCCTGGAAGTGAGACCTTTGACGCTGATTTTCTGGAAGAATTTTATTTTTACAAAAAGAATCCAAACGTAATGACGAGCGCTGAATTTGAAAGGATTCTAAGTGCGTCAGGCCCTACAATGGGGCATCTTGTAAAACCCTCTGACAACAAGGAACCGAAAAAAATTGCCTGGCTTCAGTGTGTGGGGTCGAGAGACATGAACAAATGCGGAAACGGATACTGTTCATCCGTATGCTGCATGTACGCAATAAAAGAGGCGATGATTGCCAAGGAGCATTCCAAGGAAGAGCTTGATTGCGTTATTTTTAATATGGACATCAGGACATTCGGAAAGGACTATGAGAAATATTATCTCAGGGCAAAGAATGAAGATGGTGTCCGTTTCAGCAAAGCAAGAATACATACCATAGATGAAGTCAGGGAAACAGGTGAGTTAAGATTAAGGTTTGTGGACGAGTCCGGCGAGGTTAATGAAGAAGACTTTGATATGGTGGTCCTTTCTGTAGGGCTCCGGATTTCAGAGTCGACTGTTGAACTTGCGAAAAGACTTGATATTAATCTGGACAAATATAACTTTGCCGAAACGGAAACATTTGCGCCTGTGGAAACATCCAGGCCGGGTGTTTATGCTTGCGGTTTATTTCAAGGACCGAAAGACATTCCGAGTTCGATTATAGAGGCAAGCGCTGCAGCCGGCGCTGCAGGCAGAAGCCTGGCGGAATCGAGACATACGTGTACAAAAACAAAGGTCATTCCCGATGAAATCGATGTCACCGGAGAGGAGCCGAGGATCGGTGTGTTTGTCTGCAAGTGCGGTATAAATATTGCGGGAACTGTCGATGTCGAATCCTTAGAAGAATACTCCAAAAGCCTTCCGGGTGTTGTATATACGGGACAGAACCTTTTTACATGCTCCCAGGATACCCAGGACCAGATGAAGGAAGTGATAGCTGAAAACAAGATCAACCGGGTTGTCGTGGCATCCTGTACACCCAAGACTCATGAGGATATCTTTATGGATACGCTGCAGGACTGCGGCATTAACAGATACCTTTTTGAAATGGCGAATATTCGAAATCAGAATTCCTGGATTCATTCGGATTCGCCTGAAGAGGCTACGGAAAAGGCTAAAGACCTTGTAAGGATGGCAGTCGCACGTGCAGGAACACTGAAGCCCCTTCATGAAAAGCAGATTCCAATTACACAGCGAGCGCTTGTTATTGGCGGCGGTATCGCCGGCATGAACGCTGCGTTAGGGCTTGCTGATCAAGGCTATGAAACGGTTCTTGTTGAAAAAGAAGCGGAACTAGGAGGTTTTTCAACGAGATTGACCAAAACGATAGACGGGGCGGATATTGCAACGTATATAGATGATCTTGTAGAGAAAACCAAAAATAATTCAAACATCCAGGTGTTGAACAATTCGCTTATCGTCGGTTTTTCAGGATTTAAAGGCAATTTTACGACTGAAGTTCTGGTTGGTCCGGGAATGTATGAGAGAAAGATTGATCATGGTATTGCGGTGCTGGCTACCGGCGCAGGGGAATACACACCAACGGAATATATGTACGGAAAGGATGACAGGGTAGTCACCCAGGTTGAGCTTGCCGAACGTCTTGATGAAGAAGGTGCCGATGACCTGAATCAGGTTGTGATGATTCAGTGTGTGGGGTCGCGAAATGATGAAAATCCAAATTGTTCAAGGATATGCTGTCAGAGTGCTATAAAAAATGCAATTCATATCAAGGAAATCAATCCTGACGCGCAGATTTATATTCTTTATCGAGATATCAGAACGTATGGTTTGCTTGAAGATTATTATACGGAAGCAAGACGTCTGGGCATTATGTTTTTCAGGTATGATCCCGAAGCGCCACCAGTAGTTGAATCAAACGAAGAGGGGCTTTTTGTAACCTTTAAAGATCATATTCTGGGCCGCGAACTTCAGGTTACAACAGACCTTCTTGCCTTAAGCGCCGGCATGAAAGCAGAGGATACCGAAGAGCTTGCTTCTATTCTCAAGCTGGCAAGAAATGCCGAAGGCCATTTCATTGAAGCACATGTAAAGCTAAGACCAGTGGATACGGGTACCGAGGGTGTTTTTGTATGCGGAACCGCTCACAGCCCGATGCTGATTCCCGAAGCAGTTGCACAGGCAAACGCTGCGGTTTCAAGAGCGGTAACATTTCTTGCGCAGCCGTTCCTGACGCTGTCCGCTGTCACAGCAAAGGTAACGGCGGAATTATGCGCTTCTTGCCTGATTTGTGTCCGTTCATGTCCTTACAATGTTCCACGGATCAACGAAGAAGGCGTGAGCGAAATCGACCAGGCAACTTGTCATGGGTGCGGTGTATGTGCTGCTGAATGTCCTGCAAAGGCTATTGAACTATCCTGGTATGAGGATGACCAGATACTTAGCAAGGTAGAAGCCCTTCTTGAAGGGGTTCTGTAATTTATATTTAGTCAGGAGGTTTTAATGGGTAAGGATTTTCAACCGATCATAATTGCTTTCTGTTGTAATTTCTGAGGGTATACTGCTGCGGACCTGGCAGGTTCGATGAGGCTTTCATACCCGTCCAGTATTAAAATAGTTCGGGTTCCCTGTACAGGGAAAGTCGATATACTGCATATTCTCCGCGCCTTTGAAAAGGGTGCCGACGGTGTATATGCCGTAGGATGCATGGAAGGAGAGTGCCATTATACAAGCGGCAATTTCAGGGCAAGGAAACGCATTGAGCAGGCCGCAAAATTGTTAGATGCAGTGGGCGTCGGTGGGGAGAGGGTTAGAATGTGCAATCTTTCTTCAGGTGAAGGACCAACGTTTGCTAAATACGCGGTTGAGATGTATGAACTGATTAAAAAACTTGGACCAAACCCGATAAAATCAGGAGCAAAGAAAGAAGCAGCATAAAGCAGTTATATTTAACATAAATGAATTAATAACTAATACATAACAAGGGGTCGCTTTCTATGATTGTTGCCGACAAAAAACCGATTGAAGAGATTATCGAAGAGATCAAGGATTTTAAAAAATTACTGATTCTTGGCTGCAATGAATGTGTCACAGTGTGCGAGGCAGGGGGTAAAAAAGAAGTTGGTATTCTGGCATCTGCCTTGAGAATGTACTTTCTGAATGAGGGCAAAGAAGTCAATATCGATGAACAAACCCTGGAAAGACAATGTGATCATGAGTATCTTGAAGAGATACGTGATGTCATCGATGGATATGACGCTGTTGTTTCACTTGCATGCGGCGTAGGGGTTCAGTTTACGGCTGAAAAATATTTTTCAACACCTGTATTTCCAGGAGTAAATACCTGCTTTCTTGGCGCCACTGAAAAAAGAGGTTTGTGGACGGAAAGATGCCAAGCCTGTGGACAGTGCGTACTCGCATATACCGCCGGTATTTGTCCGATTTCAAGATGTGCCAAGCGGATTTTGAACGGTCCCTGCGGTGGTTCGTCAAAAGGAAAATGCGAGATCAACAAGGAACTGGATTGCGCATGGCAGCTGATTGTGGACCGACTGAAATCGCTTGGAAGACTTGATGATTATGAAAAACTTTTTTCATTAAAAGACTGGTCATACGACAGAGCGGGCGGACCCCGGACAGTAGTAAGGGAGGATGTACAGCTATGAATTTGAAGACACCGAGTAAACTTGAGAAAATCCTTGCTTCCGGAAACCTTGCCGTTACATCCGAAGTCGGTCCCCCCCGGGGGAGTGACCCGGAGGCCATTGTAGAAAAGGCAAATATAATCAAAGATTATGTCGATGCGGTTAATGTTACCGATAACCAGACTTCGGTAACAAGGATGTGCAGTCTTGCGGCATGCATCAGGTTGAAGCAGATGGGTCTTGAACCTGTTCTGCAGATGGTGACCAGGGACAGGAACCGGATAGCCCTGCAAAGCGATATTCTGGGTGCGGCATCTTTTGACATTAACACCATGCTTTGCCTTTCCGGTGATCATCAGAGTTTTGGTGACTGTGCCCAGGGACAGAACGTTCACGATATCGACTCAATGCAGTTGATCCAGACCGTAAGACGCATGAGGGATGAAGGCAAGTTCCTAGGCGGGGATGACATAAAAAGACCGCCGCAGATGTTTGTCGGTGCTGCAGCGAATCCTTTTGCAGACCCCTTTGAGATTCGTGTCCCCAGGCTTGCCAAAAAGATCGCGGCCGGTGTAGAGTTTATTCAGACACAATGTATCTACAACCTTGAAAAATTCGAGGAATGGATGAAACTGGTAAGGGACCGCGGTCTTCATGAAAAAGTATATATTATGGCAGGGATTACGCCTATGAAGTCGGCAGGCATGGCGCGATATATGAAAAACCGGGTACCAGGGATGGATGTGCCGGATGAAGTTGTCAAAAGAATGGCTGACACACCAAAAGAGGATCAGGCTGCAGAAGGTATAAAAATCTGTATTGAATCCATAGAAAGGCTGAAAGAAGTGGAAGGGGTCAGCGGATTTCATATAATGGCCATTGAATGGGAGGAAAAAGTTCCTGGGATTGTGAAAGCAGCTGGACTTTATCCTCGCCCTGATGTTGATAACAGCTGATTTCACGTTTAAATATTCTTAAAGAAGATATTGTGTGTCGTACATCCGGTGCATCGGTTTTTTTCAATGATTCTTCTGTAACCATTTCCTGTTTTATGTCGTTTGTCCTCGTTTCTAAAACATCTTAGAAGCTATCTGCTTTGACAGGAATTTAAGCATTTGCTCAACTACAATTAATAGCACATCGCGGGGAAGGAAATCTTCCGGAGCTTCAGCTATAAGCCGGTCAGTGATTTCCTCCGTACTTTTGTTAACGTCCTTGTTTTGTTTTAGGGATTCTTCCAGGATTGCCCTGAATTCATCGGCGGATTCCATGGATCTTTTTATATAACTCCGGGCCTCTTCACCCATCCTGGCCCCAAAGTGTTCAGCCAAATATACTTCAATTTTGTACGACGCTAATTTTTTAAGGCTTTCCTGGTACTTGTCAAAGTTAGAATTTGCAGAAGTCATGATCTTGTCTCCGAAAGGAATTCCTCCGGCATCCGAAGCAAACATCGCTTTTTCCTCGGGAACATATACGGCAATAGAACAACTGGAGTGACCAGGTACATCGAGGATTTCCAGGGAGAGCCCGCTACAGGACAGCACATCGCCATCCCTAACCGTGGTTTCTACTTCGACCATGTTCGAAAGAAACCCCAGGGATTCTGCTTTCTCTTTTAGACCATACTGTTCTAACAATACCTGATTCATAAAATTGATCGATTCGATGACTCTGGGGTTGGACAGAAGTTCCTTAGCACGTTGGGATGCCGTCACACTGATCCACGGCCAACGCTTCTTGAAATATGGAACTATACCGCAATGGTCAAAATGGGCATGAAGAATGAAAATGCGCTTTATTTTTTTTTCCTCAATGCCCAGTCGCTTTATCTGCTCAATCATATCCGGGATTATGTGAATCATGCCTCCGCCTATCAGGACGTATTCATCTTTACCCTTGAGGATATATACGTTAGATTCCTTTCGGCCGAGCATTACAATTCTATTCGTTATATTTCCGGGTTTGTTAATAACCATATGCATTCCTTTCATAATTTCGCTACGAATGTACACCAAAAAGGATCAAAGGTCAAAACTTCAATTTTGATCTTGATAAGGTCATGCAGTGACCTATTTTGGATTGCTCACATGATTATCATAGGAAACAGTATTATTAATTTTGACTAAACCCCGTGTTTGATGGTAAAAATGAAAAAGTAATCATCTCCATACAAAACTTTATTGATCAGTTTTTAAACAAAAAAATTCTATTCAATTGGACTTCAGGTTGAGAGCTTTCTAATATTTTTTGATAATTTGATTCTCAGTGGCGGCAGATAGCCTTGGTTTCTTGATTTGGGTGCGCAATTAATACCACTAAGTATCCTATTGCATAATCCATCATATTTGATATCGTGGCTGAAACTATGGGATTTCATTCAATTTGAGAAATTCTATTTGATAATATCTGTTATGTCCCAAACAAAACGAGGTGAGGTATGGAAAAAATGATCGCTTATTGCGGGCTAACCTGCACTGAATGTCCGACACTTATTGCAACACAAAAAAATGACGACCATGAAAGAGAAAAAGTTGTTAAAAAGTGGTCCAAAATGTTTAACATGAACCTGACCACAAAGGACATCAATTGCAATGGATGTAAATCAAATACAGGGTTATTTTTCGGGCATTGCAATAATTGCCAGGTGAAAAAATGCTGCAGCGAAAAAGGATTTGAAACCTGCGCATCGTGTGAAGAATACGCTTGCGAAACTTTAAGTGGATTCTTGGCATTTGTTCCCCATGCGAAAGACACCCTTGAAAAGATGAGAAAAGATATAAATTTGCGATAAATTAAAAAGGATAAAAAGGGGTAAGGGTAGTATGGCTAACTGATGTCCTCAAAAAGAAAATAAATAAAAAGAAAGTTTGAGCATGAACAGCATTTGCTCAAACAATCCAGATAAGCGTAAATAGCTTGACAGAAATGCCCAGTCAAGGGAAGATGAGTGTAATAGCATCAAGTGGATAAAACCCGATGAAAATTCCATGAATTTATTAAAAGGAGTTAGTTACAATGGCGAATGGTATTGTGAAATGGTTTAATGACAGCAAAGGTTTTGGTTTTATTGAGCAGGAAGATGGCCCCGATGTATTTGTACATC
>CAZTYY010000124.1:0-9531 GCA_964617785.1 uncultured Desulfobacterales bacterium
ACTTAACTCCATTAGATTTTTCCTCCTGAATTTATATTTATTATTTTCTTCCACTAACCTTATCCCGCAAACCACCAGAACACTTAAACGTTACAACTCTCCGCGCATTCAGCATAAGATCCTCACCAGTAGCGGGATTCCGACCTTTTCTAATCTTTTTTTCTTTCACTGAGAATTTGCCGAATCCGGAAACCATTACATCATCACCTGATTCAAAAGATTTTTTGATTATCTCAAGTAAAGTTTCAACAAGCTCTTCAGATTTTTTTTTGGGGATATCTAATTGGTCCCGGATTGAATTTGCTATTGTGGCTTTTGTTGCTGTCATTAGTAATAATCTTTCCTTTTCGTTTTATAATTACATAAAGATTTGTTTATTCAGAATGATTTTTAATCAAGATTATTTTATTGTTTACGTTTTGTCAAGAAATATTGGATAGTTATCTGTAAATCTGTTTCTGGAGTTAAAATGAGCTTAAATAATCTGAAAAAATTCAGGGAAGAACTCATGCTGAGCAAGGCGGAGCTTGCGAGAAAGACAAAAGTTTCGCCTATTACAATTGCACGGATTGAAGATGGAATGCCCTGTAGACTGGAAGGCTACACACTGGATATCGATGCAACGGGAATTGCAGCGGAGAAAGAGTCCGCCAAGATGACGTATAAAGGATATACAGGCTACATGCCCATAGTAGGTCATTTGGCTGAAAACGGACTTATTTGGGTGATGAATTTCGTCAAGGAAACAAAGCTCCTTCAGCCGGGAATCTTGAATTTAGGCCGGACCTCAAATGCAAGACTGGCTTACAAAAACTAACCTTCACTTTTTCTAAAATCTATCCACTTTCCTTTGAAACGATACAAGAGTTTTTGAAGTAAGCCTGTCAAACTTTTGTCAAACTAAAAAGGGGCCGCAATGAAAAAAGTTATATAGGTTTGACATTCTCCCCTCTCTGTTGTAAATCGGGGAGAAGTTTGGGGGAAATTATTTATAGATTAATAGCTATGAAAGATTAATTATTTTAATCGGTTATGGCGGAAGTGCATGGGAATCGAACCCACCCGAGACGGTATTAACGCCTCACACCGGATTTGAAGTCCGGGAGCCTCACCAGTAAGCTGCGCACTTCCGTTTGAAGAAAATATATTATTCATCATTGTTTTCTGTCAACAAATTTATCGGGACAAGGAGATACATTTTAGAACATGATAAACCAGAATCGCCTTTCAACTCTATTTAAAACCCTTGTTGAAATTGATAGCGAGTCAACAAATGAAAAAGCTGTTGCTGAAAAAATAGTTGCGCTTTCGGAAACTTTGGGCGGGACCGCTGCCTTTGATGACTCTGCCGTTAAAACCGGCAGCGATACAGGCAACCTTGTAATTAAATTCAAAGGCGATACAGCATCTCCCCCGCTTCTCTTAAGCGCTCACATGGATACAGTACGGCCGGGAAAGGGAATCAATGTTATCTTTGAAGACGGTAAATTCAAAAGTGACGGTAAAACAATTCTTGGAGCTGACGACAAAAGCGCCATTGCCATTATTCTTGAAGCCATAACGGTTATTGCCGAAAACAACCTTCCCTGCTGTCCGATTGAACTGGTCTTGACCACATGCGAGGAGTTGGGGCTTAAAGGCGCGAAAAACCTGGATTTCAGTCTTATTACCGCAAAATACGGCTTCGTATTTGACACCTCGGACACTGACATCATTGTTACCAGGGCACCGGCTGCCAACCGGCTCAGATTCCAGATCTTTGGAAAGAGCGCCCATGCCGGCGTTGCGCCTGAAAACGGCGTCAATGCAATTTCCATTGCAGCCAGCGCGATTTCAAATATTGATTCAGGCAGAATAGACCATGAAACAACATGTAATATCGGCACCATTCAAGGAGGTGTCGCCACCAACATCGTACCGGACTATGTCGAGGTTCATGGCGAGGTGAGAAGTCACAGCAATAAAAAGCTCGACCAGGTTACGGAAAAGATGGTGGAAGCGTTTCAGGAGGCGGTCAACACATGCAAAAAGGATGCTTCCGGCAATGGTTTCCCTGAACTTGAAGTGAGTGTTGAAAATGATTTTCCGTTAACTCGCATTCCAAAAGACCATCTTGTAACAAGGACAGTGTTACAAGCATCTCAAAACCTCGGCCGCACCATGAAATTAAAATCAAGCGGCGGTGGCGCGGATGCGAATATATTCTTTGAAAAGGGAATCCATACCATTGTTCTGGGTACCGGGATGGAGAACATGCACACGGTTCGGGAATCTGTTCTTTTGTCGGATATGGTCATGTCTGTGGAACTGTTAATCGAAATTATTAAACTTCATGCCCAGAAAAAATTGGAACAGAGGAAGTCGGAAGAACCAGAGTAAATCAGAGAAATCAGGAAAAACTAAAGGAAATTAAATAAAATGCATGCATATTTTGATTGTTTTTCAGGTATAAGCGGAGATATGACACTTGGCGCATTTGTAGACCTTGGTGTTCCTTTGGAATGGCTGCAAAGCGCCATATCCGATGTTCTGCCCCAAAACAATTTTGAACTTTCTGTTTCTTCTGTCTCAAAAATGGGAATCGGCGCAAAAAAAGTTGATGTCCGGATAAAAGACAAGAATACATCAAGGGATTATACAGCCATAAAATCACTTATTATAAATAGCAATATGCCTGAAAATGCCCTCAAGACAAGCCTTGAAATCTTTGAAAAAATCGCCCTTGCAGAATCAAAAATACATGGCTGCGAGATGGATACGGTTCATTTTCACGAAGTGGGGGCCGTCGATTCAATTGTTGATATTACCGGCACAGCACTTTGCATTGACTATCTTGGTATTGACACCGTATTTTCATCAAAGATCCCTTCAGGAAAAGGCTTTGTTGACTGCAGGCACGGCAGATTGCCTGTTCCTGCACCTGCAACAGTCGAAATCCTTAAAGGTGTGCCGGTATATGGAACGGATATTCCTCATGAACTGGTAACGCCAACCGGTGCGGCAATAATCAAGACTCTTTCATCACACTTCGGCCCAATGCCTGATATGGTGATCCAAAAAACAGGTTATGGAGCAGGTTCCCGGGATATTGATGCAATGCCCAACCTGTTGAGAATTAGTATTGGAACTATTCAAGATAAAATAAAAGACGGCCCGGACGGGACAGCCGGCTTAGACGAAAAGCTTGTGCTTGTGGAAACCTGCATCGATGATATGAATCCGGAATTCTTTGGTTTTCTGATGGATCGCCTTTTTGAAGACAATGCATTGGATGTTTACTGGATTCCGGTTTACATGAAAAAAAACCGGCCGGGAACCATGGTGCATGTGCTATGCCCTTTGTCATCCAAAGAAAAAATCATGACGCGTATCTTAACGGAAACAACCTCGTCAGGTGTCAGATGTTATGATGTCACCCGGAGGGCGCTCCCGAGAAAACAGCGCAATGTGGAAACATCATACGGCAACGTTCAGGTCAAAGAGATCACACGTCCAGATGGAAGCATCAGTATTGTCCCTGAATTTGATATTTGTAAAGCCATCGCCATTGAAAAAAACATTCCTGTTAAAATAGTCTATGACACAATTCTAAAAGAAGCTGGAGACTCTAAAAACAAACAATGAAATATCAAATATCAAACCTTAAAGAAAAACTTGCATTTTTTTGTGCAACCGGTTGTTATGTCGGACTAATACCAATCATCCCCGGAACATTCGGGTCTGCGGCAGGCCTGGTTTTGTGCTTTCTTTTCTCATTGATGGAAATTAAAACTGCGGTTGCCGGGATATTCTGTTTTATCCTATTTTCCATATGGGTTGCAGACAGAACTGAAAAAATAACGAGTCAAAAAGACCCGGGTTGTGTTGTAATTGATGAATATGCCGGCATGCTTGTGACACTTATAGGCCTTCAATTCACATGGACATCGGCTGTCGCAGGATTTTTTATCTTCAGATTTTTTGATATTTTAAAACCTTTTCCCATAAGAACTATAGAAAGAAAAATACCCGGCGGTGCTGGTGTCGTGCTTGACGATGTTCTTGCCGGAGTATTCAGCAATATCACACTGAGGATAATTCTATTCTTTTTTGTATAGCATGCTCATTTTATAGTATGACTGATAAAATCAGAACATTCATTGCCATTGAACTGCCCGACAATATCATCGACGCAATCGGAAACATGCAAAAAAAGATTGGGCGATACGGTCTGAAGATGAGATGGATAAGGCCTGAGAATATTCATATAACACTCAAATTTCTGGGTGATATTGATCCGGAGATGATTCAATCCATAGAAAGCTGCCTGAAAAAAACCGGCAAAGAGAATAATCCGATACAGCTTTTATCCAGAGGCATCGGTGTCTTTCCGGGCTTGAAACGACCACGGGTTCTCTGGGCCGGAATCGACGGAGATACGGATATCCTCAAAAAACTTCAACAAAGTCTTGATGATCTTCTTTCAACAATAGGTATTGCCAAAGAAAAACGGCCCTTCAAGGGGCATTTGACTATCGGACGGTTTAAAGGACAGGCGGATTCAAAAAAACTGATATCTGTCATAAAAACGTTTTCCACATTTGAGACAGATCCGTTTTTTGCTGAAGCACTGACCCTCTATCAAAGCAACTTAAAACCATCAGGAGCTGTCTACTCAAAACTTGCGGTTATTCCGCTTAAAAGACCGATTTAAAAATTCAACAAATCTCCTTAGCCTGATTGCAATCAATTAAATTTAGTAGTATAGGTACCCTGTTTTATTTTAAAGCTTTGGATCTGATATGCAATTCGAATTTTTTTGTGCGGTTAACCACCTGTTAATCTAATGATATTTATTTGTGGGGGACAACATGGACAAGTCTAATGACAAATCAAGAGCTGTAGAAGCAGCAATGGGGCAAATTGAGCGACAGTTTGGCAAAGGTTCCATCATGAAACTTGGGGACGACACAGTTATCGATGTTCCGGTAATACCGACCGGTTCCCTGGCCCTTGATCAAGCACTCGGCATAGGTGGTTTTCCACGCGGAAGAGTAATTGAAATATACGGACCTGAATCATCAGGCAAAACGACACTGGCCCTTCATGCTATTGCCGAGGCACAGAAACAAGGCGGGATCGCTGCTTTCATTGATGCGGAACATGCGCTTGATACTGTTTATGCAAAAAAACTGGGTATCAACTGTGATGAACTTCTTGTTTCACAACCCGATACCGGAGAACAGGCACTTGAGATAGCAGACATGCTCATCAGAAGCGGTGCCATTGATATCCTGGTCATTGACTCTGTTGCGGCACTTGTTCCAAGGGCTGAAATAGAAGGCGAAATGGGAGATTCACACATGGGCCTTCAGGCCAGGCTTATGTCCCAGGCTCTTAGAAAATTGACCGGAACCATCAGCAAAACCATGACATCGCTCATTTTTATTAATCAGATCAGAATGAAAATCGGCGTTGTCTTTGGAAATCCTGAAACCACAACAGGCGGGAACGCATTGAAATTCTATTCTTCGGTCAGAATAGATATCAGGCGATCCAATGCTATCAAGGATGGACAAGAGGTTGTCGGCAACAGGACAAAAGTCAAGGTAGTAAAAAATAAAATGGCTCCACCTTTTAGACAGGCGGAATTTGATATCATGTACGGTGAAGGGATCTCCAAAGCAGGAGACCTGTTGGACGTAGGCGTTGAGGCGGGAATTATTGAAAAAAGCGGCTCATGGTATTCATATAACAGCGAACGAATCGGCCAGGGCCGTGAAAACGTGAAAAGCTTCTTTAAGGATAATACGGACATTTACGAAGACCTGCTGAAAAAAGTCAAAGAGGCATTAGGGCTTGTGAAAGAAACAGCCCGACCCGAACAACCCGAAAAACAGAAAAGTGAAAATTAATTAAAAAAAGGGAACTTCTCAAAAAGACAGGAAGGGACAAGGATGTCTCATTTATAAATAGATGACTGTCTGAGCGAAGCGAGTTTCAGATATTTATAAATGAAATATCATTGCCCCGTGATATTGAGAAACTATGGAATTAATTAAAAAAAGCATGCCACAGGAGTTTTTTTTCGATGACGGGAAACGAGGCACGACGTAAATTTCTGGATTATTTTAATCAGCACAACCACAGGGTTGTCAGAAGTTCATCACTTGTACCCCATGATGACCCTACTCTTCTGTTTACCAATGCAGGAATGGTACAATTCAAGCGTATATTTATCGGTGAAGAAAAGAGGGAGTACTCAACAGCGGCGACATCACAAAAATGCGTGCGTGCCGGCGGAAAGCATAACGACCTTGAAAATGTTGGCTATACGGCACGGCATCACACGTTTTTTGAAATGCTGGGCAATTTTTCCTTTGGTGACTATTTCAAGGAAAAGGCAATTGATTTTTCATGGGACCTCCTGGTGAACGGGTACGGCCTTCCGGTGGATAAACTCTGGATATCTGTCTTTCATGACGATGATGAAGCATTCGAATTATGGAATAATCGCATTGGTGTTCCTTCAGAAAAGATTGTCCGGCTGGGTGAAAAAGACAACTTCTGGGCCATGGGAGATACAGGGCCATGCGGGCCCTGCAGCGAAATTCATTTTGACCGCGGAGAAGGATTTGGATGTGGCCGACCTGACTGCCAAGTCGGCTGTGACTGTGACCGTTATCTTGAAATCTGGAATCTTGTGTTCATGCAGTTCAACAAAGATGAATCAGGGAAGATGTCCCCTCTTCCAAAACCTAGCATAGACACCGGCCTTGGTCTTGAACGAATCATATCAATACTCCAGGATACCCCGACAAATTATGAAACAGACCTGTTTCTTCCATTAATTAAAACAGTGGAAGATCTTTCTAAAAAGCGGCTTGGAGAGTCAAACGAATCAGACATTGCCATGAAGGTTATTGCAGACCACAGCCGGGCCACGGCATTCCTCATAGGAGACGGCGTTCTTCCCTCAAATGAAGGGCGCGGATATGTGCTGAGACGAATCATGCGTCGCGCTATACGTTATGGTCGATATATCGGCCTGACCCGTCCTTTCCTTCATCGGACGACCGAATCAGTATTCCACGTCATGGAAGACACTTACCCTGAACTTAAAGAATCGGGTGCTTTTATTACCAATGTCATAGAGAATGAAGAAAAGCGTTTTATTGAGACACTCGATAATGGCCTGAAGCTGCTTGAGGACACGCTGTCCGATATTAAATCCCGCGGTGAATCAATAGTCCCCGGAGACGTCATTTTCAAGCTTTACGATACATTCGGTTTTCCGGTGGATATTGTAAGGGATATTGTTAGAGACAAGGACATGTCTCTTGATATGGATACATTTAACAGGGAAATGGACGAACAAAAAACAAGATCAAAGTCTGTTGTCTCTTTTTCAAAAATCAGTGATGCATATAAAAACCTTTCCGCCGAGGGTGTAAAAACTAAGTTCTCTGGATACAATGACCTGGAACTGAAATCTGATGTACTTTTAATTGTCAAAGATAACAGCGAAACCAGTGAAGCCGGAAAAGGAGAAACAGTAGAAATCGTAACCAAAGCCACGCCTTTTTATGCCGAATCAGGAGGACAGATAAGTGATACCGGGAAGATAACGGGTGATAATTTTGAAATGATCGTTACCGGCACTCTAAAAGACCCAACCGGTCTCATTGTCCACAAAGGACAGGTTGTTTCGGGCTCTGTAAAAAAAGGAGAAACGGTATTGCTTTCAGTTGAGGGTGAAAAGAGAAAGAAGATTGCCTTAAACCACACGGCAACCCACCTTCTTCACGCAGCGCTTCGATCCGAGCTGGGAGATCATGTTAAACAGGCAGGCTCCCTCGTCTCTACTGATCGTCTCCGATTTGATTTCTCTCATTTTTCATCCATCAACCGTCAAGTTCTGGACACAATTGAAAGGACTGTAAATGACCACATCCGACAGAACATAAAGGTTATTACAGAAGAAATGGATGCGGATGACGCCATAAGGACCGGTGCTACCGCCCTTTTTGATGAAAAATACGGGGATCGCGTTCGGGTAATCTCCATTAACGACTTCAGCATGGAGCTATGCGGCGGCACACATACGGACAGGACAGGAGATATAGGACTTTTAAAAATATTAAGCGAAAACGGCATTGCTGCCGGTGTCAGAAGGATAGAAGCAATTACCGGAGCATCAGCAGTTGAATATGCGCAAAAAATAGCGGGCATTTTAGATAATGCGGCAACACATTTTAAGGACAAGCCCGAAGCTCTTTCCGAACGGATAGAAAAGCTCAAATCCGACCATAAGAGACTTGAAAAGGAAACAGAACAGCTAAAAGCAAAAATGGCGATGATGTCTTCGGAAGACCAGGCAGATGAAGTCGTAACAGTGGACGGTGTGAACGTTATTGCAAAAAAAGTCACGATCGATAAGCCTGCGGCACTAAGAGATCTGGCCGACAAATTCAAAGACAAGATCAAGTCAGGCATCGTCGTGCTGGGTGCTGTTTCAGGCAAAAAAGCACTTTTGATTGTTGTGGTCACAAAAGATTTAACCAACCGTTTTCATGCAGGAAATATCGTCAAACAACTTGCAGCTGAAATCGGTGGCAGCGGCGGCGGAAGACCGGACATGGCCCAGGCCGGAGGAACAAAGCCGGAAAACCTTGATAAAGCTTTGAAAAAAGTTTATGACGTTTTATCGTAGCCGGTGTGAACATTATCCAGACTTTCCGATTTATCCGGATGCTGTGAATTTCCTTGTTTGCGCCTGTAAAATATTTCTCCAACTCGCTGAATGTGTTCAATTAAAGCAGGCTCATCTATGGAGTTGTATATGGAAAGATCAAATGTATAGGGTAAAAGAAGGTCATCAAGCTCAAGGCTGATTTTATTAACCAACTTAAGGTTGATATCCTTTCCTTTCAAAGTCAAATCAATATCAGATCCGGGTTTAAAACTACCTTTGGCACGAGAGCCGTACAGAATTACCTCCTGTATTTTATCATATTTCTCAAATATCTCGTTGATTTTCTCTAAAACATCTTTTTTTAAGCCACATTTCATAATATTCCGAACTTCAATCCAGAGTTTCCATTTTATCTTTTAGCTGTATAAAAAGCTGGTAGTATACTTTTTTTACTGCATCACTTATTTCTCTGGCAGTTTCCTCGTTATAGGTATGTGAAGTTTGATTTCGGCTTTTCAGCATATCCATCCAATTTTCACCATCCTCTACTAAATTCAGATTAAATGCTTTCCGAATGACATCCCTTGAGCCATATATTCCTGTATGACCGCTATACTCAAGGAATTCTCGTTATCAATTCGTATGTTTTCATAATGTAATCCCCTCCCCTTCAATGGAGACATCCTGCCAACCATCAACAAAAAAGTAAACCTATTTTTCTGCCACCTTATTTTCGCCTTTAAACACAACCTGTTGTATATTTCATACATTCCAACCACAATTTATGCTTGATTAAATCGTTTTTTTCCAATAATAAATCTTTGCAAACATATTAATACGCATTTTAAACATATCAC
>CAZTYY010000125.1:0-9464 GCA_964617785.1 uncultured Desulfobacterales bacterium
TGTTATAGAAGGTGCCAACCATCTTGATCTTCTTTACGGAAAAACTGCAGTTGAGTTTGTCTATCCCATACTCAATCAAATTGTTGAAAAAGTATGGGGGAGTTGGTCATATGATACTGCTATTTCGAAAGCAGGTTGAAACGCTATTTAGACGGCGCTTCTTCGATAAATTTTTCTATTTTTGCTTTTTTTCTAAGTTTTTCAACATATGCCATTATTTCTTTTCTTACTTTCCCCTGATTAAGAAATTCCTCCAGCCTGACCCGCACTTCCTTTAAACTCGTGGTTTCAGCCGGTTTTTTATCCAGCACTTTAATAATATGAAAACCAAATTCAGTTTTAACGACATCACTTATCTCGCCGGGTTTTAAGGCAAATGCAACTTCTTCAAAAGGCTTTACCATTTGTCCGCGCTGGAAAGACCCCAAATTTCCACCATTTTCTGCGCTTGGCCCCTGTGAAAATTTTTTCGCCAAGCTGGCAAAATCTTCTTTTGTCAAAGCCCTTTTTCTAATCTTTTCAATCTCTTTTTTTGCTTCCTCTCTCTCAAACGCTATAGCATCTTTTTCAACTTTTATGAGGATATGGCTTGCACGGACAGTCTCCGGCCGTGTGAATCGTTCTTTGTTCTTGCTATAATAGTCTTTAAGTTCTTTTTCGGAAACACTAATCTTATCAACAATGGTCGTGTCCACAAATTTCTTAATGGCAAGTCCTTTTTCAATCTGTGATTTAATATCAGATTTCGTAAGATTCAAACTCGATATATATTTTTCAAATGCCTGGCCATCAGGGTGTTGCTTTTTTATTTTTGCAAACTGCTCATCTACGATAGCCGGTTCTATTTTCACACTCGCCTTTTCGCTCTCCTGAAAGAGTACCTCCCTGTTAACAAGGTCATCAAGTATTTTAGCTCTTATTCTATTTAAACGTTCGTTTTCAATCTGTCCGTCCTTGCCGGGAAACTGTTTTAAAATCATATTCACATTCTGATCAAGATCGCTTTTCGTAATCACCGTTCCATTCACTATTGCTGCTTTTTCTTCTTTTAGCTCTGTATTTTCCGCTTCGACCCTTGGTAATAATATCAATGATACTAAAAGCAGGGTGATAATCGTCACATATTGTCTGCATTGTTTGAAAACCATTAAAAGCTCCTTTGCAATTTTATTTTTTTACAAGGCTTCTCAGTTTTTCCAGATTGAATTGGTCAAACCGCCCCCCCTTATTTCTCTTGGGTGTTTCGATTATCATAGGGATATCTCTAAATCTGATGTCATTCATCAAGCATTCGAATCCAATTCTTCCGATAGTTCCCATACCAATGTGTTCATGTCTGTCAACTCTTGATGCAAGACCTTTTTTTGAATCATTTAAATGAAACGCAAAAAGATTTTCAATGCCGACAATGCTATCAAAGCAATCAATAGTCTGTTTATAAGTATCTTCAGTTCTTATATCATACCCTGCCGCAAATATATGGCATGTGTCAAGGCATATTCCGACTCTCCTTTTTTGATCTATTTTTTTTATTATTACTGAAAGCTGCTCAAAGGTGTAGCCGAGCCCCGTACCCTGCCCTGCGGTTGTTTCAAACAAAAGCCTGGTATTCAAAGGTCCTGTTTCTAATAAAATGTCATTAACGGATTCAGATATCAGTTTTATTCCAGCCTCTTCGCCCTGCCCCATGTGTGCGCCCGGATGCATAACAACATAAGGAATTGCTAACGATGCCGATCTTAATAGTTCAAGCTTCAACGCTTCCTGCGATTGCCTTCTGATCTCAGGTTTATCGCTGGCCAAATTAATCAAATAGGATGTGTGCGATAAGATTGTCCTTATTCCCGTATTTTTTTTTGCCTGGTTAAAAAGATTTATTTCAGTGTTTGTCAATATTTTCTCTTTCCAGGCCATGGCATTTTTTGTAAAAATCTGAAGGGAGTTACAACCAAGCTCTCTTGCTGCATATACAGCTTTATGCAGACCTTTTGAAATAGAAAGATGTGCACCCAGATATTCTGATATCTTTTCCATGTTAATTTGTTGACACTAGTTTGAGTTATCCTTAATATCTTCTAAATTTTATTTGCGTGTTTTTTTTACTTTATTCTCATTTAAATTTTATTATCATGAATTCAACTTCTTTTAAAGTACATGCCCTGGGTTTATGCTCGGGCGGACTGGACAGCATTCTGTCAGCGCTTGTGTTAAAAAAACAGGGCATTCATGTGGAATGGATTACATTTGAAACCCCTTTTTTTTCTTCAAAAAAAGCAAAAACTGCGTCTGAAAAATACGGAATATCGCTTATTGTTGAAAATATTACACCGGGTTATCTTAAAATGCTAAAAAACCCCAAATGCGGATATGGAAAACATATGAACCCTTGCCTTGACTGCCATGCCCTGATGTTTAAAATGGCAGGTGAGTTTGCTAAAAGCATGGGGTTTGATTTTGTTTTCAGCGGAGAAGTGCTTGGGCAGCGTCCTATGTCACAGACAAAAAACTCCCTACGGTATGTAGAAAAGAATTCAGGGCTTGAAGGATATATTCTTCGACCTTTGAGCGCCCTGAACCTTTCTCCTACAATTCCAGAGGAAAAAGGACTTGTGATCAGAAATCAGCTTCTCGATTTCAAAGGCAGATCCCGCAAGCAGCAGATAGAGCTTGCGGACCAGTTAAATGTTACCGGGTATCCAGCTCCTGCAGGCGGATGTCTTTTAACGGACAGAGGGTACAGCAAACGTCTAAAGGATCTTTTTGACCACCAGGAAGCATATACGGAAAATGAACTCAATCTTTTAAAATTCGGTCGGCATTTCCGTATTAGCAATCAAACAAAAATAATCGTCGGCAGAAACAGGAAAGATAACGAAAATATTCTCATGCATATTGATCCGGAAAAAGACCTCCTTATAAACCTTAAAACCTTCCCCGGACCTGTGGTCATAATATCCGGCAACTGCAGTCATGATAACATCATTCTCGCTGCCTCGATCTGTGCCGGTTACAGCAAAGCACCCAATGATGAACCGGTTTTTGTAACAGTCGAAAATTCAAAATCGGAACACACCTTAACAGTCACGGGAATTCAGCCGGAAACAGTCAAGGTGCATTTATTATCATGACAAAAGGTGCAGTCAAATCAATTGTGTCATCTAAAGCCATTTGATCTACACGACAGATACAATAGTTAAAAACACCCTACGATAAAATCCTTATGACAAAGTTATTGTTGAATCATCACGTTTAATTTGATATTGTGTGCTAATTAGACACAATCGGCACTCAAACCACTTTGCCCAATAATAAATTCTCTATAAATCCAAGGAGGAAGAATGATGAACTCACGGACTCTTACCGTTTTTTTTGTTCTTGTTTTGGGAATTTTTATCGCGATCAATGCTTATGCAGCAGAATTTCAACCACTGGGTTTTGAAGCTCTTTCCATGGGTGGAGCAGGTGTGGCGTCTTCAAAGGGAAGCTATGCCACCTATTACAACCCTGCCCTTCTTGCCGTACCCAGATACAAAACCGAAATTTCCATATCTCCGGGCATAGCGTACCGAGAAATTAACATTGCCAATCACATTGATACTCTGTCGGATCTTAATTTTGAAGACAGCAGTTATGAAAGCGATGATAATGTTCAGGGCACGCTGGATTGGCTTGAGAGTCTCAGTCCTTCTGATCTGGCACAAGGTGAAATACGGGCTGCAAATTTAAGTGACCATCCGGCCATCAGGAATATAAAAACCATTAAAGGGGTTATCTCAAGCCTAAGCCAAACTAACGGCCTTCAGATCATGCCCACTGCATCGATAGGTATCCAGGCAGGTAATTATGGATTTGGTGCATACGGCCTTTCTGAAGCCACTGCTTACACAAGCACAGATGAAGAAATGCAGGATATTATCATTGATACAGGGGAAGGTGTATATGTCAAATATGATGATACAACCGACACATTCAGTTTGGCTACCCTGTCAGACTACGAAAGCGGCTCTCTTGAATATGCCATACAAAATAATCTTACCAGTTTAAATCTTACCGGTCTTGCTTACGTGGAAATACCTGTCGCCTATGGCCACCAGTTTACCACACCATATGGTCAAGTATGCGTCGGCGGGGCATTAAAACTGATGCCGGGCAGAACCTATTCAGATAAAATAACAATCGATACGGAATCAGGTGATATTCAGGACAGGCTTGAAGAAAGCGAAGAATCAGATACCGCTTTTGGCATTGACCTGGGTCTTTTATACACTCCCCAACAACTGCCAAAGCTGTCCACAGGTCTTGTCTGTAAAAACCTGAACTCACCTGAGTTTGACACGGCAGACGGTGGCTCACTCAAGATCGAGCCCCAGGTAAGGTTAGGAGTGGCCTACGATATATGGGACGACCGTGTCACCCTCGCTCTGGACGCTGATCTCACAAAAAATAAAACCTATATCCACGGATATAATGCCCAGTTCATCGGTGGGGGTGTCAATTATCATCCCTATACATGGTTTTCGCTACGTGGCGGACTGATGCAGAATATAAGCGACGGAAAAGAAGGCACTATTTTGACAACAGGTATCGGTTTAGGAGTGAGATGGTGTCAGCTTGATCTGGCTGGACAGTACTCAACAAAGTCGGGTGAATTTGATGGCAATGAAATCCCAAGGTATGGCAGGGTAAACGTCTCCATTGTATCAAGATGGTTATAAATTCCGGATGACATTTGAACTGGTACAGATAAAAGGCACATTTGTTTCAGCCGGAATGACCTCCACGCCCTCCGGTATTTTAACGATGGCCTGAGTCTTTGCCATGGAAGCAAGCCGGCTTTTCAGGTGAGTATTCGACCTTCCGTTTAAAATTGAATGCCTCTTTTTGTCGCCATATTTATCATCTGTTCTGCACTGGTAACAGGCGGTATCCTCCTTTTTTCTTCGGATTTTAAAACCAGTTGTAAGGAATCAGTAGGACATGTGATACCGCAAAGCCCGCATCCAATGCAACGATCAAGATTTACTTCCGCCTGTTCATTGTCATTCATACTCAGGGCGTTCATCTGGCATCGGTCAATACAGTCCTCACACCCGGCACATGTTTCCTGATCGATTGACACATAATGATTTGAGAAGACCATTTCCGCCGGTTTCGGGTATTCACCTAAAGATTTGAGTACCCCGCAGCAGTCACCACAGCAGTTGCACATGCCCGCCGGATTCTGGGTTGTGGCCGGAAACCCTACGGAATATTTGTCCAACCGTTCCTGAAGCTCTCGATATAGTTTAGCGGTCATTATTATCCCCTTAACTTGAAAATTATATGGCCATTCCAGCCTTATACCCCTGATGAATTGCATCAAATGCCATTCCAATTTGATTTGCGTCACCAACGATATCAAACGATATGCCTTTTTCCTCAATCACTGATTGAAGATCTGCAACTGATTTGGAACCTGTGGCCAGCACAATGGTATCGGCCTGTATTTCTTCAACCCCCTGCCCTGTTTCCACCTTAATGCCGGAAGGCATAATCTCAATTGCCTTGGAGGTCACCCTTGATTCCACACCATACCGGGTAGCATCCTGGAGCATGCCCCATCGGGTTGTTTTACCAAAATCCTTGCCAATTTTATCGATCATTTCAATGATGGTAATCTTTTTGGTTCCCCTGGTTGCCAACTCATAGAGAGCCTCAGGTGTTTCGGCTTTGTTGACAAATAAAAATTTTAACGCATCACCCGAAAGGGTGCCTTTTTCCGCAAGCAGCAAGGCGGTTTCCACTCCCACAGCGCCGCCGCCGAGAATAACCACCCTTTGACCGGTATAAACCTTATCCGCCAGTACATCCCATGCCTGGACAACATGAGGAAGTTCAACGCCGGGAATCGGAGGCGTCATGGGAACCGCACCGGTGGCAAGAATAATATGATCCGGTTTTTCGCTTTCAATCAGTTCGGCATCAACCGTATGGTTCAGGCAGACCGTAATTTTACTTGAAAAAACCTGCGTCTCCAAATCATAGGCCAATTCGGCAAACTCTTCCCGCCCCGGAGGCGCTGCCGCCAGAAATAACTGTCCGCCCAGCTCATCACTTTTTTCATAAATCGTAACGTCATGACCACGGCCTGATGCAGTGATGGCCGCATTCATCCCTGCGGCTCCGCCGCCGATGATCATCACTTTTTTTGGGGTTTCAGCTGTTTCGTATTCTGTTTCACATTCGTAACCGGCCCTGGGGTTGCACAAGCATTCCACATGCTTGAGCTTGAACAGATTGTCAAAACATCCCTGGGCACAGGCAATACAATGGAGGATTTTCTCCTCTCGGCCATCTTTTGTTTTTTCAGGCAAATACGGGTCTGCGATCAGACTGCGACCCATGGCCACCATGTCGCACATGTCGTCTGCAATCAGCTCTCTGGCAATATACGGATCGCTAATGCGATGACTGGCTATCACCGGCACATTCACCTTTTCCTTTATTCCCCTGGAAAGATAGGCAAACGCACCTCTTGGAACTGCAGCCGTGATCTGCGGAACCCTTGCTTCATGCCAGCCCACATTGATGCACAAGGCATCTACACTTGCCTCTTCCACAAGTGCTTTGGCATATTGCTGAAGTTCTTCTCTGCCCTGCCCTCCCGGCATATAATCATTGCCGTTCATTCGTACTGTCAACGGAAATACCTCGCCCACTTCTTTACGAATGGCAATCATAATTTCCAGGCCAAATCGCATCCGGTTTTCCAAAGAACCGCCGTATTCATCGGTTCTTTGGTTGGTTATCGGTGACAAAAATTCACTGATCAGGTAACCCGTGCCGCTTAACACGTCCACAGCATCGTACCCGGCTTTTTTAACCCGCAGGGCAGCCTGGGCAAAATCATCAATTATCTGATGAATTTCATCTTTTTCAAGCGCTCTGGGGGTTTCTCGTGTCAAACGGCAAGCTACCGCCGAAGGAGCAACCGGTTGCTTGCCGTCCAAAAAGAAAGAAAAGTTATACCTCCCGGCATGATTAAGCTGTACACAGGATCGGGCGCCATTGTCTTTTATAACATTAGCCAGCCGTTCAAGACCGGGAATAAATTCATCATTATGCGCGCCGATGTTGGTTGTGTTTCCGGCTAAATCATTTACCGTGGCAAAGCCGACCGTAATCATGCCTGCTCCACCCATAGCGCGTTCGGCATAGAAATCAATGATCTGGTCCGTCACTTTGAAATTGTCAGCCATACCCAGATGCATGGCAGGCAAATAGATTCTGTTTTTGACTTCAAGCTTATTAATGGTAATTGTTTCAAATAACGGATCCCGCATGTCGCCTCCTAACATTATTAAGGTTTCAATATGCGAATTTGCATATTTTTCTTAAAAAAATTGTCATTTTTTTATCGCATATGATTGGATTATTGACAATAATTATATACCGGACTATATCTCTTTGCTGAAACAATAAGAAATAACAATATGTTTTTATTGTTAAATGATATAATTTTACAACTTATTTGCAATACAGGTAACATATGAAACACACACATAATTTTGTTGAAGAATACAGTGGACTCGGCGCATTCGGCATGGACAGGGTTTCCGACGAAGAGACCATCATTTTTTATCTCCAGAAATTCTCAGACGATGAGCTCATGAAACTGCTTGTCAAAAAAATGTCGGATGATGAACTTGAAGATATTTACTCACTGGTTAACCGAATAATTAAAGCACATCTCACCGAAGAAGAATATCACACGCTGTTTCTGAAGGAAGATAGGCATTGACATCATCGTCGATCTATATCACAAAAGATAATATATACATTATATAAATACAACAGGAGGTCAACATGGCCAGCCCATACTGGATCAAAACTTTGCTTAACAAAACCTTTTCCCAGAGATTTTTCTGGGCCAGGCTGTCAAACTATCCGGTGATAGGCCGTGCAATCGAATATCTGCTTTTTGAAGATGATGAAGTTATATATCTGCCGAAAGATAAAACCATTTCTGTAAATAAATCTCTCGATCAAAAAAAAGATATGGTTATGCCTTCACAGGTTCTTGATCATTTTATTCGGGAAGCAAACTATCACTGGATCATGGACTTCTGCATATGCCGCGATTCCACCAACTGCAAAGATTATCCAATCGAACTCGGCTGCATGTTTTTAGGTGAAGCTGCCATGGGCATCAATCCAAAATGGGGCCGACGTGTAACCGAAGCGGAAGCAATAGAACATGCAAAACGCTGTCGTGACGCAGGATTAGTCCATCTGATCGGACGCAATAAGCTCGACAAAGTCTGGCTCAATGTGGGCCCCGGAGAAAAGCTTTTAACCGTTTGCAACTGTTGTCCCTGCTGCTGCCTATGGAAAATATTACCTGAAATCACTCCGAATATAGGTTCCAAAGTCCACCGAATGCCTGGTATCTCCATGGTGGTGACAGATAAATGCATAGGATGCGGAACATGTGCAAAAGAAGATGTCTGTTTTGTGAATGCCATCCATATTGAGGATGAACATGCTGTTATCGGTGAAAACTGCAGGGGATGCGGTCGTTGCGTAACAATTTGTCCCAACGATTCCATTGAAGTGAATGTAGAAAACAATCAATTCGTGACAGATGCGATCAGTCTGATCTCAAGCGTTGTGGATGTAACCTGAAAATCCAGCTGCAAAATATCAGCTGACAGCTAACGGAGAATTCACTTTGAATAATACCAAAATATCAGGCCTGTTAAACCAAAACGAACGCGACGTTCTTTTTGTTCATTTGCTTTTTACCGTTATATGCGTTCTTGTACTGATGACACCGATTGGCATCAAGCCGGGCATCCGCATGCTTTTTCTGGTCATTATTTATAACATTGCCATTCCCCTGTATGGTGGATGGCGAAAATATGATGACTGGAGCAACCTGTGGGTGTTTGCCTTTATTCTAAGCATTTTTCAGGTATTCCCCGACTGGTTTTTGTCCGCCCAGCTGAATATCCTGGTCTTTCCTGAAGATGGATTGGCGAAAATCGGAACCGTTTCAGGATATATGGCAGGTTTGTGGACTATCCCGATTTTTCTGATCGTTTATATTGGCCGACGTATTGAAGCCCGACATTCAAAAACAGCGGCCTACATAGCAGTCGCCCTGGTATCCCTGGCTATTTTCGGCGGATCAGAACAAACCCTGTGGATTCTTTCATCGTGGTATGCCCAGAATGTTGTGATGATCTGGCATATTGCAGTTTATATTATTATCCCTGAAATCATTCTCGGCCTTGCTGCATTTTTCTGTTTTGAAAAGATAAAAAAGCAATCGCACTGGGTTAAAATTCCCTGTGCCTTCCTTGTCATGCAACTGTACCTTGGAAGCGCGGCCTTCTTTTACTTTCTTGTTGAGAAAATACTGTTCTAGAACAAAGGGGTCAACTCTTCATTCTTGACACATATAGCTTTTGCTCAATTTTATT
>CAZTYY010000126.1:0-9439 GCA_964617785.1 uncultured Desulfobacterales bacterium
TACCCTAGAACAACATCTGAGCAAGGGAGAGCCTATGCCCCTTGTCGTGGACGACATTCTCATAGGCTTTGACGACAATCGTACACGGGTCTGCCTCGAGATTCTCGCGGAGCTGGCAGCCAGTACCCAGGTATTGCTTTTTACACACCACAGGCGGGTTATTGAGCTGGCAGGCGAGGTTGAGGCGAAAGCAGGGATCTTTATCCATGAGCTCGCTTGAGGGTTCAATTGTACACTTTGAGAAAATTCCCGTGTACAATACGTTAACTACGCTCAATAATTTTGGTCATATTGACTTTAATTTCTCATTGTGTCAGAGCTGACTTTAAGATGTAGTTATGCATATTATGAACATGAAGATGTTATTGAGTTTATAGAAATTTATTTTAAAGGCGATAAGGCAAACGAAAACAAAAAACGAATTATAAAATATTACAGCAGTTTAATTTGAATTTTTGTTAGAATTGACAATAGCGAAGTGGATCGGAACATATTTATGACAATTGCAATAAAGATCTATACTATCTGTTCCGGCCATTCTCTGCCTGCTTTGTCATAGGCTTCCATTGTTCCAATATCTCTCAAATATTTTTTTATTTCATAGCCATACATACGATCTGTCATGCGAGGGAAAATGTGATGCCCAAAGTCGAGAACATCTTTTTCATGATACTCGCCCGGTTCCGGGAAAAAATTGAATATCTTGTTTGATGCAATATAAATCCCGGCGTTGGCAAGATTATCTGGAGGGTTTTCAGGTTTTTCAATAAATGAGGTGATCTTTCCCTGGGCATCAATTGCTGCAATACCGCAGGCTGAAGGATTTGATACACGGAAAAGCCCCATGGTTAAGTCGCATCCTTGCAGTTTGTATTTCATGTGACAAGCGATCATTTCCCGGATATTAAGGTTGGTCAGGTTATCGGCATAGGCAATAACAAAATCTTTTTCCCCTTTGACAAAATCTCTGTTGACCGATACCGTGCCGCCACTTCCAAGCAGTTTTTTTTCGTGTACAAGAGTTATTTTTAATTTTGTATGAACAGATACTGCATCTATAAAATCTTCCACTTGTCCGGCAAAATGGTGGGTATTGATCAAAATCTCACCGATCCCACATCTTTCAAGAAGCTCTATCCATATTAGAAGAAGCGGTTTCCCGCAGATCGGAACAAGGCATTTCGGCATTTTATCTGTAAGCGGTCTCAGACGGGTCCCTTTTCCTGCCGCAAGGAGAAATGCTTTCATCAGGATTGTCTTGCTTTCCTTATCACCTTTAGGTTTTTCATGTGTCTTTGCGCATATTCCAGAATATCGTCGATTTCATCCTGGCTGCATAGGTATTCCCAGTAGGTTTGAATACTGTCCTCTATACTTCTGGCAGGCTGCCATCCAATGGAACAGAGACTATCGATGTCTGAAAATATATGCCTTGTATCTCCGTAACGATAATAATCTGACAGAATGGGTTCGATATTTTTATTCACACCACTTTGCATCGCATTGTAAAAATCGATTACCGTTATTGCTTTGCCTCCGCCCACGTTAAATACCCTGTAGTCAGCTTCCGGTCTTTCAAGCACAAGGAGGTTTGCATCGACCACATCAAATATGTTTACAAAATCCCTGATCTGTTTACCATCTTCAAAAATTGTAGGTTGATGGTCAAAATAAAGATTCAAAGCAAAAATTCTCATAGCCCCCGAATAAGCATTATAGAAGGACTGCCTGGGTCCTTGCACTATAGAGTAACGCATTGCAACAGAAGGAATGTTGTATCGTTTTCCCATCTGTATAGCGATCTGTTCCTGGGAATATTTGGAAATAGCGTATTGATTACAAGGGTTGATGACGGTTTCGTCGGATGGCTGCCATTTAAGGACGGTCCCGCAAGTTTCGCAGGTATGCTCCCAGACACCCTTGGACAACTGCCCTTCGAGTCGTATCTCAGGATAAATAAAAGAGCGTTTTTCCGGAAAACAGTCAGGGCATTTGTACCGGCCTTCACCCATAACTGCCTGACTTGCCGCAACAACCACTTTTTTAACTTTGGATTTATCGCCCATTTCAACCAGTATTTCATACAAGAGGGCGGTGGAGACACTGTTTACATGAAAATATGTGGAAAAGTCGGGAAGATAATCCTGATAAGCGGCAAAATGGAACACCGCATCAACACCATCAAGGGCGTGCTTAAAAGTATTTTTATCCCTTACATCGCCTTCTATAAACTCTGCTTTGGAATTGATATAGGATGGTTTGCCTTTTGGGTGAACCGTTTTGTGAAGGTTGTCGAGAATTTTTACTTTATGACCTTTTTGTATAAGTGCATCAGCCGTGTGTGATCCGATGAACCCTGCTCCGCCTGTTACCAGTATTTTCAATATGTATTCCTTTCCTATTTGCTGGAATATGATCTGTCGTCAAATATGACCTTGCTTCCGTTCTCCTCCATCATAAAAGGGAGTTCCCGGAAACCTTTTAGTGCCTCAAAGACTGAATTTTGATTTTCACGAGGCACGACAAGGAGAAGAAATCCGCCACCACCTGCACCTGCAATTTTCCATCCAAGGCCGCCGGCATTGCCGGCCTTTTGGCACATGTCATTAATGCCGCTATTGGAGATGCCGTCTGCCATATTTTTTTTCAGTTCCCAGTTTTTTAAAAGAAGATCTCCACAGGTTTCTATATCATTCTTTTTCATGGCTTCAGTAAATGGATCTACAAAATCGACCATCTTTATCATTGTTTCAAATTTGTTTTCATTCAACAGGTTTTTTTTCTGCCTGGAAAGAATGTTGTCGGCTTTTCTTGTAATTCCTGTATAATAAAGAAGAAGAGACGACGAGAACTTTCTCCTTGCCGTCCTGTCCATTGCAATCGGTATCCTTTCAGTTTTATCACCTGCTGAAAAAATGAATTTGTTAATGCCCCCGTATGCTGCAGCATACTGATCCTGACGACCGATTGGCTTGCCGAGAACGTCAATTTCAATCCTGCAGGCATCCATAGCAAGTTGTTCTGCCGTCACCAGTACATTTTGGTATGCATATAACGCATGCAGCAGTGCCACCGTTATCGAACTGGAACTTCCAAGTCCCGAACCCTCGGATGGAATGTCCGCCAGAGTTGTAATCTCAATCCCTTTTTCAACACCGGTGATCTTCATTGCTTCCCTGACGAGATCGTGCTGTATGAGAGACCTGCCTTCCACGCATTCCTTTTGAGAGTAATTGATATAAATCATATCGTCAAAGCGTTCTTTGACGATGGCATATACGAATTTATCAATTGCAGTACAGACAACTCCACCATTCTGCTTTTTATAGAAATCCTTCATGTCGGAACCGCCGCCGACAAAACTGATTCTAAGAGGTGTTTTTACAATGACCATATTATGTCCTGTTTTATTTTTGATGTTTTTCTAAAAGTATTATTCCGGCTATCATGAAATTATGGTCTATTTCAAGAAACAAAATGTATATCTATCTTTTTTCCGGGGACAGTATATCTATTTCATTGCGTGAAATAGATATACTGTCCCCGGAAAAAATGCCTTGACATTACAGGACATCAGACTAAAATGATTTTTTAAATTAATTGAATGGTTCATCAGAAAGGGAAAATAAGTTATGCGCCTCAAAAGAATATGTAAACTTGCCTTTATTTTTTTGATTTTTCTTGTATTGCCTTGTGTCGCATTTTGTGACCAGGACAACACTCCTGCTACATTTCCAAAGATTCATGTGCCTGAACCGAAATATGAATTTACGACAGTAGTGGAAGGGCAAAATATCGTTCACGATTTTGTTATTCAAAATAAAGGAAATGCGACCCTTAATATTGTAAAAGTAAAACCCGGCTGAGGTTGCACTGCTGTCGATTACACTCGGCACATCCCTCCAGGAGAAGAGGGAAAGATTACTATAAAAGTTAACACAAAAGGTTTCGGCGGGAAAAAAGTCAGAAAAACCATTCAGGTCCATACAAATGACAAGAACCAATTAAAACTTGCACTGACGGTGACCGGTGAAGTTGAAAAATTTGTAACGATTACACCGCCCAAGATAAAACTGACAGGTCCTGTTGGAGTCCCACTCATGGCTTCAGTAAACATTATTCCTGAAAAGAAGTATTTGTTTAAAATTCTAAAAATTGAAGCAAAAGACGGAAAATTTATCGACTTTGAATTAAAAGAAACCAGTAAAGAAACAGATGTTTCCTATATGTTAACCGTTAAAAACAAAAAAAACGGTCCCGGCAGATATTATGATGTTCTTAAACTCAAAACCGACAGTAAGATTCAGCCGGAAATAGATATAAAAGTTTACGGTAATATTCTGGATCAAAATTCTGAAAAAAAACTGAAAAAAAGTAAAGCGCCTGATACAATATCTGAGACAATACCCGGTAAAATATTTGGTAGAACACCGGAAAATAAGCCGGAAAATAAGAAAGATTAATGAATATTAAGGATGTCAAGGCCGTTGCATTTGATTGCGACGGCGTAATGTTTGATACGACCCAATCGAACAAGGCTTACTACAATCAAATTCTTATCCATTTTGAAAAACCTCCGATGACGGATGAACAATTCCGTTTCGTTCATATGCATACGGTTGACAATTCGCTTGATTATCTGTTCCAGGATCAAAAAATGAGGCTTGAGGCTGAAAATGTTCGAAGGGATATGAATTATTCCCTTTTGATAAAAGATATGGAGATAGAGCCTTTTCTTAAACCATTAATCAAAAAATTGAGACCGACTTATAAGACAGCCGTCGCAACCAACCGGTCGGATACCATGAAAGGAGTGCTATCTGAACACGGGTTGGACGGGTATTTTGACATTGTCATCTGCGCACTTGATGTTAAAAACCCCAAACCTCATCCCGAGGCACTTCTGACGATTCTCAACCGCCTAAACATTTTATCCCATGAAGCAGTTTACATAGGTGACTCGGAACTGGATGAAATTGCAGCCAAAGAATCGGGAATACCGTTTATCGCATACAATAATCCATCCCTTTCAGCTACGTTCCATATTCAAAATCTGAGGCAGGTGGAGGAAATACTGGGCATTAATGAAAAGCAATAAGCTTAAATATTTCATCTTGACATTTTTTGACAGTTGTCATAATTAGCTATGAAAGTCAGCAGGCAGAAGCCTGCTTTTAAACCAAAAAATAAGAACAAATAAAATACACCACGAAGGGTTTTTTTGGCATGATGAGCATGCCTTGGCCTTTTGTGGTTTTTTTTTTGCTAAAATGGAGGGTTTATGAAAAAGCAAGTATGGATAATAATAGTATCGACAGTAATGGTTATTTTTTCGGCGGGTTCTGTTTGGGCTCATTTCGGGATGGTGACTCCTTCAGATTCAATGGTAATGCAGAACGATGAAAAAACAATTGGCATCAGGCTTTCATTTTCCCATCCCTTTGAAATGGTTGGAATGGAACTTGAGAAACCAAAAAATTTCAGTGTTGCTGCAAATGGAGAAAAAACCAGCCTTACAACACGCCTGAACGAAACCCAAATAATGGGACATAAGGCGTGGGAAACCAGCTACACAATTAAAAGGCCGGGAGTCTATATGTTTTATATGGAACCGAAACCTTACTGGGAACCTGCGGAAGACTGTTTTATCGTTCATTATACAAAGACTATTGTCACGGCATTTGGGGTTGATAACGGATGGGACGCTGAGTTAGGTCTTAAAACCGAAATCGTTCCGCTTTCAAAACCGTATGGTCTTTATTCGGGCAACGTTTTTCAGGGAATTATTAAACTGGACGGGAAAATCGTTCCTTTTGCAGAGGTCGAAGTCGAATTCTATAATAAGTCTAAACGTTTTAAGGCACCGACAGACTATATGATAACTCAGACCATAAAGGCTGATCAGAACGGCGTGTTCACATATGCGGCTCCATGGGCAGGATGGTGGGGTTTTGCGGCGCTTAATACAGCTGATTACAAATTGAAAAAAGACGGCAAAGATAAAGACGTGGAAATCGGCGCAGTGATCTGGGTAGAATTTCAGGAACATCAGGAAAAATAATTATGCATATTTCAGAAGGCGTTTTATCCGCCCCTGTTCTATTCTCAGGGGCGGCCATAGCTGCAGCAGGTACGGCAGTCGGGTTGAAAAGTCTTGATTATGACAGTATTGCAAGGGCAGGAATGCTATCTTCAGTTTTTTTCGTTGCATCGTTGATTCACGTGCCGATAGGCTTATCAAGTGTTCATTTGACATTAAACGGCATCATAGGCCTGCTTTTAGGCTGGGGAGCATTTCCAGCAATTTTAACAGCTCTTTTCCTTCAGTTTATCTTTTTTCAGTTTGGCGGAATTACGGTGCTGGGGGTTAATACCGTTATCATGACAGTGCCTGCCATAATGTGTTACTATCTTTTCAACAAACCGGTCAGAAGCAATTCAATGTTTGCACTTCCTGCTGCTTTTGCATGCGGTTTTTTCTCGGTTTTTCTCGGTGCGCTTCTCGCAGCAACAGCGTTGGTGTTCACGGAAGAAAATTTCTTTGAAGTCGCGGCCCTTCTGGTAGCGGCAAATGTGCCGGTTATGATCATTGAAGGTGTGGTCACGATGTTCTGTATCGGTTTTTTGAAAAAAGTACAGCCGGAACTCCTTGCTGTCAAAGGTGCATAAAATGAAAAAAAGTTGTTTTCAAAAAAACACAGTACTCTTCTTTATTATTATTTTCTTTTGTACTGCACAAAGTGTTTTTGCCCACAAGGTAACGATTTTTGCCTGGAAAGAGGGAGACACGGTATTCACTGAAAGCCAATTCAGCAGAGGAAAAAGGGTTAACAACGGACGGATTGAAGTTTATGACGACCAGGGGAGAAAGATTTTAGAAGGTAAGACCGATGACCAGGGCCGATTTTCATTTACAGCCCCTGAAAAAACAGGCCTTGATATCGTGCTGAAGGCAGGGACAGGCCACCAGAATCATTGGAAAATCCCATTTTATACCATTAAAAAAACAGTGCGGGAAATGTCAGGAGAAACAATAGAGCCGGAAAAGATCCAGGTCACACCAAAGGAATTGGGAGCTATCGTTGAAAGCATTATGGATAAAAAGTTGAAACCTGTCATCACAATGCTTGTAGATCAGCGTAACAGTGATCCTTCGGTTACCGACATTTTGGGGGGGATCGGCTATATTATCGGGCTGGCCGGTGTGGCCGCATTGTTTAAAAGCAGAAACAGGAAAGGGCGTTGAAGTAGACCATGATTAGAGAAACATTTGTTTCTGAAAATTCATTGATCAGCAAGCTTGATCCACGTACAAGGGTCATATCTGCAGTGGTTTTTGCCGTGGTAGTCGCCCTGTCATCGGGATTCGCAACACTTTTTACAGCGTTTGTTCTTGCCTTGTTTTTCATCGGTCTTTCCCGGCTTCATTTACAAACAGTTGCGAAACGGGTTGCTGTTGTGAATATTTTTATTTTCCTTTTCTGGGCGGTTCTTCCTTTTACGTTTAAAGGAACGGCCATGTTCAGTATCGGCCCGTTTTCAGTGTCGCAGCAGGGAGTGCTGCTGGCTGCTAAAATTACTCTAAAATCAAATGCAATCCTATTGTGTTTTATAGCACTTGTCGTTGCTATCCCTTTGGGCTTACTGGGGCATGCCATGGGTCGATTGCGTGTTCCGAAAAAGATGGTGCAGCTTCTTTTCCTTACATACAGATATCTTTTTGTAATAGAACAAGAGTATCTAAGATTGTTAACGGCTGCGAGAGTCCGTTGTTTTCATGCAAAAACAAAACTGCATACCTATAAAACCTATGCTTTTTTTGTCGGTATGCTGTTCGTCAGGGCCTCGGAACAAGCGGAAAGAGTCCATCAGGCGATGCGATGCCGCGGTTTTTCAGGTAAATTTGTCAGTCTTTATGAATTTTCGTTTTGCAGAACCGATGCAGCCTGGGCCATTTTTATGGCTGTTTTGGTAATCTGCCTGGAGATTATGGAATGGATGAAAATAATGCAATAGTAGAGCTTGAAAATATTTATTTTTCCTACCAAGGAGGCAGGCATGTGTTCAAAAACATGGCATTCAAGCTTTTTGAGGGGAATAAAATCGGTGTCATCGGGCATAACGGCAGTGGCAAAACCACCTTGCTTCATATTCTTATGGGTCTGCTTCGACCTGATGATGGAACCGTTAAGTTGTTCGGAAAATCCGTGAAAACTGAAAAGGAATTTCGTTATGCAAGGCAGAGGATTGGTTTCCTTTTTCAAAATGCAGATGACCAACTTTTTTGTCCAACAGTTCTTGAAGATGTTGCATTCGGGCCGCTGAACCTGGGCAAGTCGCCTGAAGAAGCAAAAGAGATGTCATATAGAACACTGTTAGACCTTAACCTAAAAGGGTTTGAGGACAGAGTGACTCATAAATTGTCCGGCGGAGAAAAAAAAATGGTGGCACTTGCCACCATTCTTGTCATGCAACCCAGGGTTCTGCTTCTGGATGAACCGACATCCGGTCTTGATGAAGAAACAATTTCCCGAATAATGAATATTCTAAACGGCTTAGACATCAGCTATATGATCGTATCTCATGAATACGGTTTTCTTGCACGAACAACCACCGACATTTTCAGGATGAAGCATGGCACATTATGTTTCGACGGTCCATCAGAGAACCTCCACAGTCATTACCATCGGCATCCGATGGGTAAAGCGTCTCATGAACATAGGTGATCGACTAAATTTCATCATCCTCGGCCAGGTCATCTTCATCCGCTATTTTTATGGTTGATGAAATACCTTTAATGCTGCCGTCTTTCAGCAGATCATCCTCTTCAATATCATCACTATCACTATCATCAAGAAGTGCATCGATTGCAACAGAAGCATCACTATCGTCACTTTCACCTTTCGCTCCATCCTTGGCCAGTTGATCAATGTCGTTAAAGGCAACCTCAACAGGATCATTCTCAGTCGATTTATAAATATTAACTATTGATTCAGCCAGCTTGGTTGCACAATCAGTTACAGGGTAAAATGCAGAGGTCCTTAATACATTAACCAGTTCTTTTATGTCCCTTTTTTTTGCAACTTGTATAACATGGCTATCATATGTGATTTCTCCTACCTGCTGAAACACGCCCTTGTCCAGTTCAGAAGACTCTTTAATCGTCAAACTGTTTTTTTCGGGTATAATTAAATATTTCTGCCTCATGGTTCCTCCTCGGACCGGTAAACCGGTTTTTGTTTATTTGATAAAGTAAGTTCATCGATAATAATAAACTTAAATCTTTGCATGTCAATAAATTATAGTGAGGAAAGATTAATAAAAATATTGACCTGAAATAGGGTGAATGTTATAAAGCGAAACTTTGAAGTGGAGGGATGGCCGAGTGGCTGAAGGCGGCGGTCTTGAAAACCGTTGAGTGTCAAAGCTCCGTGGGTTC
>CAZTYY010000127.1:0-9435 GCA_964617785.1 uncultured Desulfobacterales bacterium
GGTAGCCAACTGGGCAAACCAAACGATGGCACAAAGTGTTTTGTCGTTTCTCAGAATTCCCAAAGGTTAAGGAATAAGGGAGAAATTTCTTGCAGGGTCAATGTTTTTTTTGGTATATCAATCCTCACCTCTTTTTAGGATGAATTGACTGAAAAATAGTAATCTTTTGCCATAAGGTTTATTTTTATAACAATTGACTTCAAAATGGGGAACTCTTTAAGTTGTTTAATAAGATGAAGATGATTATGAGTGAGCTAATAATTTCAAACCCGAAAATATAATGGGAAAATCTGTTATTAAAGGAACTCGAATTACAGTTGAATTAATTTTGGAAAAGCTGGCATCTGGTGAATTTGTAGATCAAATTTTGAATGAACATCCATGCTTAACACGGGAAGCAATACAATCATCATGCGCATTTGCTACTGCTTTGAAAGCAGATGTAGTATTATATCCTGTTGAAGAGGCAACAGCATGAATTTTGTTGCGGATGAAAATGAGATATTGGGAAATTTCACAGTAATTTCGCCAAGCAAAATCAGAATTAGGAAAATATCCGAATATCAGGAGGAGAAATGATATATCGTAAACTGGTGGTATTGTTTGTTTGTCTAATTGCGGCTCAGGCTGCCAATGGATATGATGGTGGTTTTAAAAAAATGGTTGGCGTTGTAAATTTTGAAAATAATACATTTTATAAAGATGCGGATGAAGCAGCAGTAGCTATCGACAACCATCTTATGGAAGAACTGAAAGAGAACTGCCCTGATATTATTTCTCAAAGGTTTGAAAAGCCGGTTGAAATAGACAATCAAAAGGTTGCTTTTGCAGGAAGAAGTGCAGGAATAAATGCCGTTGTTACATGTAAGCTGACCGATATAAGAGGTGCTGAAGAAGAGTTCGGTTTCTGGTTTTTTGAAAAGGTCGTATATTTTGCCGAAGTGCATGCTCTCATTACGATATATGATACTGAAACAGCCTCAAAATTTTTTATGGGAAGCTTTGAAGATGAAATTGAAATAAGTCAGGAACAATTTAATGCACTGGCATCAAAGACAGCTTCCGGAAATCTACCAGATATACAGAAACCATTGAAAAATCTTGCTGAAAACATTAGCGAAGAAATTTGCAGTATAGTAAAAGATGAACCGTTTAAAGCATATTTAAGCAGTGTAGAAGGTGATACGGTTATGGTTGCTTCTGGTAGCAATGTCGGTTTAGCAAAAGGAATGAAATTTAAAGTGTATGGCAGTCAGGAAAGCGTTGCCGGAAAAGCCGGCACAGCATTTTATTTTAAAGGTTCTGAAGTTGGAGAGATAGAAATAATAACCGTAGCACCTGGCAGTGCAGAAGGCCGGATAATTTCGGGAAAGATTGCTAATACAGATGTATGCTTGAAAGAGAAGGAAAAGGATAGCTGGTTTTAGTTCTGTTTTGAAAAATAAAATTGCGATTTTTTGTTTGTTCAATATAACTATATGTAATTACGGCATAATGATGCTGTCAAAAATTTAAATCAAAGATCTTGTTTTTTTTATAAAAAAGAGCTATAGTCTTTGCAAAAGAACGCAATTTTTTTGCGTGTGGGTTTCTTTCTAAGGGCAAGAACCATTTTAAAAATTGGCGACCTGAAGTTTGGAACCATGAGAAAATCATAAAAACTAGGAGGTTGTCATTATGGCGGATGGCGTTGTTAAATGGTTTAGCGACCAGAAAGGTTTTGGTTTTATTGAGCAGGAGGATGGCCCGGATGTATTTGTTCATCATACAGGCATCAATTCTTCGGGATTTAAATCCCTTAATGAAGGAGATCGCGTTACATTTGAGATAGAAGAGGGTAAAAAAGGCCCTGCGGCTGTTAATGTGACTGTTACATAGCTCTTCTTATTGTCAACACAAAAGGGCGCTTCATATAATATATGGAGCGCCCTTTTTTTTTAAAAAGCCCGCTTATATTTTTTAAAGCACGGACCACATGATGTCATATTCGTCTTTTACAATAGATGCGATATAATCATCAAAATAGAAGTGCTCCACTACCCATTTTCTGTTCATGCTGTCTATTGTCATACTGTTTTTATCGGGGATATCTATTATCCTGCATGAAGAAAGACCTTTAAGGCCTTGTCCAGTAGCCTTTAACACTGATTCTTTGGCTGTCCAGTATCTGAAAAAGAGGGCATCTGATGGTTCACCGGCTCCGAGATCCCATTCATTTTGATGGGCAATTTTTTTTTTCAGTGCTTCTTTGTAAGTCCTTATTTTTTCTATGTCGATGCCGATCGGGTATGTGGCGGCAACGCCTGCAGCATATTCGGGTTTGTGGGAAAGAGACCAGAAAATATCATTTATCGGTATTGGAGCGCCGTTTTCATCCTTTAGAAGCTTTCCGATAAGTTTTACGCCGAATTTTTCAGCTGATATCAGAAGTCCTTTTCGTGCAAAGTCGCTCAGGGAAGCGACAAGATCCTTTCCTTTAAGCGCCCTTTCTTTTTCCGGAACACTGATGATAACAGGGAAAATTCTGTCCATGCTATTTTCCGGATTCGGGCTCAGTCTGAATAATCCTTACATCAGCGATTGAAGCTTTGGTATCTATTCTATTTATCATTTGGCTCCTTTTATTTTTCTTTTAGCATCAGAATTTTTTCATAAACTTTTTTTCGCGAAAGTCCATACTCTTTAGCTATTTTCCTGGCAAGCACTGACGGTGTCATTCCCGGCACCTCCAGTTGTTTTTCAATCTCTTCTTCTGAACTTTCAAATAGGCTCTCAAAAGAAATGTTTTCAGGTTTTATGCTACCGGATACTAGGAGTGTGCATTCTCCCTTTACTGCATTACGCTTGGTTAGACTTTGGGAAATTTCAGACATGTTTCCACGGATAAACTCTTCAAATGATTTTGTCATTTCCCTTGACAGCACACCGGGTCTGTCGCCCATTATGCCGATGATGTCATCGATAAGCTGCAGAATGCGTTTGGGTGATTCATAAAAGATGAGGGTGCCTGCTTCATTTGCAAGGTCCTCAAGCTTTTCCTTACGCTTTGAGGATTTTTTAGGTAAAAATCCGACAAATGTAAATGTATCTGTCGGGAGGCCTGAGACAGAAAGGGCTGAAATAGCTGCGGACACGCCCGGAACAGGAACCAGTTGGATGTTGTTTTTTAAGGCAGCCTGCACCAGACGGTATCCCGGGTCGGAGACAGACGGTGTGCCGGCATCAGATACAAGCGCAACCATAGCGCCGGTTTTTATTTTCTCGATAAGGCTTTCAGAACGTGATGCTTCGTTATGCTCATGGCAGGAGACGAGTTTTCCCTTGATGTTGTGATACGAAAGAAGCTTTCCTGTCTTCCTCGTGTCTTCAGCTGCAATGTAGTCAGCTTCACCAAGTGTGCGTATGGCCCTTAACGTTATGTCATCCGGGTTGCCTATAGGGGTTGCGACAACATAGAGTTTGCCGGCCGAGGTTTTTTTCTCTATTTTATGTGTAGGCGAGATCAAAGGCATTTTTAATGATTTCAACTGTGTTTTTGTTGCTATCGGAATGAATGATAGCAACATCAAAGCGCGCTTTGTTTTTCATTTTATTCTTTTTTTTTAAATATGAAAGCGCAGTCATTGAAATTTTTCTTTGCTTGTTGAGCGTAATTGAATATTTGGCGTTTCCAAAGTTTTTTGTTCTTCTCGCTTTGACTTCCACAAAGACGATTGTTTCCTTGTCTTTTGCTATTATGTCTATTTCACCGGGCTTTGCACGGAAATTTTTTTCAAGAATTGTGTATCCCAGGCTTGTCAGTTTTTTTAAAGCGATCGCTTCACCGGCTTTCCCGAATTGCTGCTGTGGGTTCAACATGGGTTGTCACCGCTGAGGTGTTCCCTGACCCCTTTGAATTTTTTACGATGAATCGGACAACACCCTAAACGGGCGATCGCTTCTTTATGCTTTTTTGTTGGATAGCCTTTGTGCTTTATAAACCCGAAATCCGGATACTCATCGTCATATTTTTCCATTATTCTGTCCCGGGTGACTTTGGCAATAATGGATGCTGCTGCTATGGATATGCTGAGCGAATCACCCTGTTTAATCGTTTCCTGTGGAATATCTGAAGCAATGCGGAAGGTTCCATCGATTAAAATGAAGTCCGGTTCTGGAGAAAGCTTCAGAACCGCCATGTACATGGAAAGCAATGATGCCTGCAGTATGTTTATTCTGTCAATTTCTAAAGGGTCTACTATGCCGATTCCGACCGCCACCTGGTGCCTGTAGATATCTTTATAAAGGGCAGCTCTTTTTTTTGGCGTTAATTTTTTTGAATCGGCAATATCTTTAACCGGAAAGCAATCCGGCAGAATAACTGCAGCCGAGACAACAGGTCCGGCCAAGGGTCCTCGACCGGCTTCATCAACACCCGCAATTCTTTTATAGCCTTTTATGCCTGCTTTTTTTTCAAATGCCCACATAATTCCAGATAGACTGCCGGCAGAACTTAGGCTATCAGTTCGATCGGCGTTCTTTTATTCTTGCAGCTTTACCCCTCAGCTTGCGGAGATAATAGATTTTTGAACGGCGTACACGTCCACGTGTGTTTACTTCAATCCTGTCAATAATTGGAGAGTGAAGCGGAAAAATTCTTTCAACTCCAATGCCGTAAGAAATTTTTCTTACTGTAAAGGTTGCGTTGGTTGTCCCTCTTCGTTTGCTGATCACAACACCTTTATAGGCTTGGATACGCTCCTTTTCTCCCTCTCGAATTCTCACATATACGGTAACTGTATCGCCTGGAGCGAAATCGGGATGATCGAGTCTCATCTGCTCCTTTTGAATCTTTTTAATCGTTTGCATAACTCCCCCTGTAATCTCCTTTCAAACGGTCAAGTACAACAGATACCGCAGACCTGACGGAAAGGTGGTTGTAATCCGAATCCGCCATGATTGGACTTAATACATGGTCGGCATCGGAAATAAATTGTTCTGAGAATCCCCATGCGGTTCCGAAAAGGAGGAGATAAGGATTTCCTTCTTTTAGATTTTGCCGCAGGGAATCGAAGCTGATATTTCGCATGTTTTTTTTTGCGCTGGTAACGACTGTTTCAGGGGTCCGGCCTGTTTGTTTTTTGATTTCCGTCTTAACCTCATCAAGGTTCTCGGATAATTTAGCAAGCCTCAGGGCTTCTCCCCTGACCTTATTACAGTTCGTTCCGGCACCGGTTATCCAGTGCGATAAAAGCTTCATAACTAATTCCTGTTGATCTTTCAGGGGCGTAACCACGTAAAAGGCGTTTACCCCGTATGTCTTTGCAGCTCTTGCGATGTCATGCAAATCAAGGTTTGTCACGGCGGATGTGATAATATCGCCGTTTTTATTGACAACCGGATAATGCATCAGCGCGACATATAGCTCAGGCATGCAGTATTTCTTTTATGTTTTCGCCCCATTTTTTTAATACCTCAATTTCACGGCTTTCAAGGGGCCTTGTTTTAAAAAGATCCGGTCTTTTAATCAAAGTCCGCATCATGGATGATTCAAACCTCCAGTTTTCAGTTTTAGTGTGATCCCCTGACAAAAGTACATCCGGGACCTCGTCGTCATTAAAAATCCTTGGCCTTGTGTACTGTGCGTGTTTCAGAAGGCCGGACTCAAATGAGTCCTCACATGCTGAAGACTCGCAACCGAGTACATCCGGAAGCAGCCGGGTCACCGCATCAATAATAATCATTGCCGCCAGTTCCCCTCCGGTAAGGACGTAGTCACCGATTGATATTTCATCATCAATCAGGCTGCTGCATATTCTTTCATCTACACCTTCATAACGGCCGCACACAAGTAAAAGGCCTTTAAGCGAAGCAAGTTCCCTGGCCACGTCTCTGTTAAAAGTTCTTCCCTGTGGCGAAAGAAGAATTGTTTTTGAGGCAGGTGATTTATCTTTTGCCTCGGTAATTGCCTTTGCCAGCGGTTCCGGCTTCATGACCATTCCGCAGCCGCCGCCAAAAGGCCTGTCGTCCGTCACCTTATGTTTCCCTTCAGCAAAATCACGTATATTAATACTTGAAGCTGAAATTTTTCCTTGTTCTATCGCCCGTCTGACAATGCCATGTTCCAGAAATGGATTGACCATCTCTGGAAAAATCGTCAGAATTGTAAAATTCATATAAATACCAAAAGTTAAATCATGGAGAGATGTTATCTAAAGGCCCTCGGGAAGATCAACCCGCATTATTGATTTCTCTATATCAATCTCTGTAATTACTGAATGAATCGCCGGCACCAGAGTTTCCCGGCCGCTCTCTTTATTTTTGATGACATAAACATCATTGCTGCCTGTCGGGATTACCGACTCAACAGATCCAAGATATGTCTCATTGATACAGAAAACATCGAGTCCAATAATATCGGTCCAGTAATACTCTCCTTCCTCAAGACCAGGCAAAGCTGATCTTTTAATTAAAATTTCCGCGTTGTTAAGTGCCTCGGCGCTGTCTCTACTTCTAACCTCCTCAAATGTAAAAAGAATTAGCCGTTTGTGGGGCCTGCTCTTAACAATATTCAGGGTTTCTTCACTCCCTGTTACATGCCTTAAAAGAATACGATCACCTGCTTCAAATGCCGGCATAGGTTCAGTGTATGGATGAACCTTTACTTCACCACGAATGCCGTGAGCTCCGACAATCTTTCCTGCAGATAGAAAACCGTTTTTTTCTTTGTCCTTATTCGACGATTTCAAGCACGGTTCTCTTTTTTATTTTTGCCGATGAGGCACTTAAAATAGTGCGCATGGCACGTGCAGTTCGGCCCTGCTTTCCGATTACCTTTCCAAGGTCCTCTTTGGCGACTTTAAGTTCCAGAACTGAAGTCTGGCTTCCTTCCACTTCTGAAACTTCAACCGCGTCAGGATTGTCAACAAGTGCTTTCGCAATGTACTTGATCAGGTCTTTCATAGCCCATCTCCATAGTTAGCATTCAGAATCAGGAGCAACGGTACTCTTTAAGCAGATTTGGAAAAAACACCCTGGTTTTTAAAAATACTTTTGACTGTATCCGAAAGAATAACGCCCTTGTCTATCCAGTAATTCACCCGGTCTTGTTCAAGCGTTACTTTTATCGGATCCACCAAAGGATTATAAGTGCCTACAACTTCAAGAAATTTACCGTCTCTCGGTGCTTCGCTGTCTGCAACAACTATCCGGTAGTGCGGTTTTTTCTTTGATCCATGCCTGGCCAATCTAATTTTTACTGACATTTGTTACTTTCTCCTTAACTAAAACGGAAGCATCCCGCGGCCAAAGGCCGGCATACCACCTTTATTCATTTTTTTAATAATTTTCATTACCTGCGCATAATTTTTAAGAAGCTTGTTGATGTCCTGAACTCTTGTACCGCTCCCTTTTGCGATGCGTTTGCGTCTGCTTCCATTGATAATGGTATGTTTGTGACGCTCGCCGGGTGTCATGGAATTTATGATTGCCTCTATCCTGACAAACTCGTTTTCATCAACGTCCAATTTTTTTAGCTGCTTATTCCCTCCAATTCCCGGTATCATCTTGAGAAGGTCCTTAATCGATCCCATTTTGCGGATCTGGACCATTTGGTCGCGAAAGTCATCAAGTGTGAACTCATTTTTTTTAAGCTTCTTCTCAAGCTCCCTCGCCTTTTTTTCGTCAATCACACTCTGGGCTTTTTCAATAAGGGTGAGGACATCTCCCATTCCCAGAATTCTTGAGGCCATCCGGTCAGGATGAAAAGGTTCAAGGTCAGCAAGTTTTTCACCTGTGCCTACAAATTTAATCGGCTTGCCGGTTACCGCCCTGATGGAAAGAGCGGCGCCTCCCCTGGCATCGCCGTCCATTTTTGTCAGGATAACGCCACCGATATCCAGTCGATCGTCAAATGAACTGGCTATGTTCACAGCATCCTGGCCGGTCATCGCATCTGCCACAAGAAGAATATCAGATGGCTGAACAGCAGTTTTGATCCGACTGAGTTCGGTCATCAATTCTTCATCCACATGAAGACGGCCTGCAGTATCTAAAAGGAGTGTGTCGCATCCTTTTTCAATAGCCGCCCTGCCGGCATCTTTACATATATCCACCGGGCTCATATCGGTTGAAGAAGGGTATACGGGAACATCAAGTTGCTCTCCCAGCTTGGTCAACTGGTCTATTGCAGCCGGACGGTAAACATCAGCAGGAACCAGAAAGGGTTTTTTCCCTTCATCACGTAACAGAACGGCAAGTTTTCCGGCAGTTGTTGTTTTACCCGAGCCTTGCAGGCCCACAAGCATAATCGCTTTTGGATCATTTCCTGAAAGGCGCAGAGATTCATGCCGGGAACCCATCAATTCAGTGAGCTGCTTATTGACTATTTTGACAATCTGCTGGCCAGGAGTCAGGCTTGACATAACTTCTGTGCCAAGAGCGCGTTCTTTTATCTCTGAAATAAATTTTTTAACAACTCTGTAATGGACGTCTGCTTCAAGAAGCGCCATTCTAACTTCTTTAAGGCCATCTTCAATATTCTTCTCGGTTAACTTACCGTGACCTTTAAGTTTTTTAAATACAGAGTTTAATTTATCGTTTAAATTTTCAAACATAATTGACTAAGTTGCCTTAATTAACTAAAGTTATAAAAATAGTATTTTGATGGTGCTATGTCAAGTAAATTAATTGTCGCTAATTCAAAGTTTTAAGGGTTAACTTTACAAGGTATTCAAATATTAAGCAACAAATATGCATGATAACTTAAAAACGGACATAAAAGATCTCACAAAACAAGAACTTGCTTTATGGCTCAATGCCCATGACATCCGATCCTTTCATGCCGAACAGATTTTTAAGTGGATCTACATTCGCCAGGCCGACAGTTTCCATGTGATGACGGATCTTGGCAAAACCGCCAGGGACCGGTTATCGTTAAATTTTTCAATCAATCGCCTTGATATAAAAGACATTGAAAAATCCGAAGACGGCTCTCGTAAATATCTTTTCCGGCTTAATGATGGACGATATATTGAAAGCGTATTAATTCCTGAAAAAGATCATTATACCCTTTGTGTCTCAAGCCAGGTCGGCTGTGCTCAGGGATGCATTTTCTGCATGACCGCCAGGGCCGGATTTGTCCGCAATCTTTCATCTGGTGAAATAACTACCCAAATCCTTGATATTAAAAAAGATATGGTTGATTCGTCTTTTCTTAAAAATATTGTCTTTATGGGTATGGGCGAACCCCTGTCAAATTTTAACAATGTTATTCGCGCAATCGAAGTCATTACAGACGGCGATTCCGGGTTTAAATTTTCAACCAGGCGGGTGACAGTTTCCACAGCCGGCCTTGTGCCCAAATTATTTGACCTGGGCAGGAACACATCCGTAAACTTAGCTATATCACTAAATGCAACAGATGACAAGAAGAGAAGCATGCTGATGCCCATAAAC
>CAZTYY010000128.1:0-9427 GCA_964617785.1 uncultured Desulfobacterales bacterium
TGATCTATAAAGGAAAAAATACGTTGAACAGTATTGCGGGAACGAGAAGGTGTGTGGCCTGCCACCTTTGTAACATCGAACTTTAACCGGTCATGAAATTCGTAATATTTGCCGTATAAAGACGCATTTTTTAACAGACGATTACCTCCCCTGCAATGGAAACCGCTGCTTTCCAGCCGGGCTCTTCTTGACAAAAGCCCTTCAACACACTGGGAATCGGAATAAATATGGAGTTTCCCCGACTCGGAAATGGTTGATCCAATACAATATTCTTCCAAAGCCCACAAAACTGTTTGGACCTCAAGTTTTGTAGAAGAAGTGTCTTCAAATCTTCTCAACACCAGGATTTCGTCCAGTTCCGATATTTTGATCAGATTTGATGGGGTTTTAATAAATGATTCAGGAACGAGAAGATAACCGCCCACACCAACTTTGAGTCCAGGGTTAAGACTTACATCGGTAAAGAGAGAATAATTGTTCATTAAGAAAAGGATTTACGGTTCAGGCGCAGATTTCCTTCACCCGCCCAACTTCGCCGCTTTCCAAACGGACTTTAATACCGTGGGTGTGATGAGGAGACTTTGTCAAAATGTCTTTCACAACACCTTTGGTGAGATTTCCCGATCGTTGGTCTTTCTTTAATACAATCAAAACCAGCAACCCCGGTTTAATATTCACACGATTTGTACCATTCATAATTTTCTTGTCTTATGATAAAAATCAGAAGCAGTCAAACCAAACCGGTCAAACGCTTACAAAATTGATGTCATGTTTAGTGAATATTTACATTCCGGGTCAATACAAAAGCTAATTGGGCCAGTTTGCGAGCCGGTGCTCTCCTATTCCGTTTGAACGCCTATTCCATGCGACTTCCAGGGCACGTATGATGTAATTCCTGGTCTCTTTCGGGTCAATCACATCATGAATGTTATGCATGCCGGCAGCTCCATATGGTGAGGCGTCTTCAACCATTTGTTTAAACAACCCTTTCCATTCTTCAAAATCCCGCCCGTCTCTTCCATTTCCTGAGAGGCATTGATGCACAGGTTCATCATGATCTGATTGATCTGGATCGGATCGGCAAGAATGGTTTCATCTGTGACCGGAATATTTTTTCGAATTTCTATGGTGGTAGGAATCGTTGATCGTAAAAATTTGAGAGCGTCTTTAATAACCGTAATAATTCCTATATGTTTCAGCTCATGGTCTATCTTACGGCTGAAGCTGAGAAGCTGTTTACAATATCCGCTGCCCTTACACTCGCAGCTTTAATATCCTCCAAACAGAAATGGGCTGGGTTCCATTCCGGGACATCCTCTAAAGCAAGTTCCGTGTTTCCAAGAATAATACCGAGAATGTTGTTGAAATCATGGGCGATGCCGCCTGTCAGTGTGCCGATTGATTCCATTTTTTGGGCTTGGCGAAGTTGGGTTTCGAGTTGCTTTTTTTCCGCTTCCGCATTCTTGCGCTCGGTGATGTCACGTGTTATCCCGAGAATGCCAACCGCTTTCCCATTATCATTGCGAATGAAATTCATGGTTGCTTCAACCCAAACGGTTGAACCATCCTTGCAGAAAAGTTCAAGTTCTATTGTTCTGGATCTGTCTTTTGGTCTTTGTCCTTTGTTGTGCATTTCCAGTTCTTCAGTTACTATTTCCATGGCGATTTCAAAATAGGCGGGAAGCATAGCTTCCTCAACAGATTGAGCCATAGCTTCTTCGACACTATAACCTCGCATCCGGGCAATTTCTTTGTCATCCATCAAGTTTTTCAAAAGAGCTTTCGGGTCAAATATGTTTTGATCATTTTCCGTGGCAGTTCCTTTTTTCGTTAAATTATCCGCCTAATTATCAGCTGAGCCCTCCAAACTCTGGGGAGTTTCTTTTGGCAGCCACTTTGCAAGTGCACTTCGAACAGTATCAGGAGTTATAGGTTTTGAAATATAATCGTTCATCCCGGCTTTAATACATGTCTCCCGGTCACCTTTCATGGCATTGGCTGTCATAGCGATGATTGGAAGTTTATGATCCAGGACATCTGAATCAGGATCACGTATTATCTTAGTTGCTTCAAGCCCACCCAGTACCGGCATTTGCAAATCCATAAAAACAAGGTCATAATGGGTTGTTTTAAGAGCTTTGAGAGCTTCCTCTCCGTTGACTGCAAGATCTGCACTAAACCCGAGTTTTTTTAATATTGCAGCGGCCACTTTTTGGTTTATTTTATTATCCTCAACCAGTAACAGTTTTAATTTGTTTTTTTGGTTTTCGCTTATTGAGTGTCGGGTTATGAGGGGTCTGTCTTCCGGTTTATCATTTTTAACAGAAAATCCCAAAACCTGCGCAAGGCAGTCGTAAAGATCTGACTGGCGGAAAGGTTTATTGAGAAAGGCTGCAAACCCGGCCTCCTTAAATCGCGCGGCATCACCGCGACTGCCCATGGAGCTCAGCAGCACAAGATGGGTGTTTTTAATCTTTTCGTCACCCTTGATTGTTTTTCCAACTTCGGCTCCGTCCATCCCCGGCATCTGCATGTCAATTACAGCTATATCAAAGGGCGCCCCTTTTTCACAGGCTTTATAGAGCATATCAATTCCTGTAGTTCCGCTTTCACAAAGAGCGTGGTCAATATTCCAGAAGGAGAGTAATCCTTCTGCAACTTTAAGATTGGTTTTGTTATCATCAATTACAAGAATCCTTGCTTTACTTAAATCACCAACATCTAAAGGTTCTGCTTTTTTATCCGAGTTTTTTAGTTCAATTGTAAACCAGAAGGTTGATCCTTTGCCCTCAACACTTTCTATACCGATTTCACCATTCATCAATTCAACAAGTTGTTTGGAAATCGTAAGCCCTAAGCCTGTTCCTCCGTATTTTCTTGTGGTGGAACCATCTGCTTGAGTAAATTTTTCAAACAGCTTTTTCTGCTGTTCTTTTGTAATACCTATGCCTGAATCTTGAACAACAAAATGAAGTATGTGTGAATTTTGCAATTTTTTCTCCAGGCGACATATAACCGAGACCTCACCTTTTTCTGTAAACTTTACGGAATTTCCAGTTAAATTGGTCAGAATCTGCCGCAACCGCCCCGGGTCACCCATGAGACATGCCGGTATGGCAGGCTCGGTATGGCATATAAATTCAAGACCTTTTTCTTCGGTTTTAAACACCATTGTGGCTGCAAAATCAGCCATAAGGTTATGCGGATCAAAATCTATCTCTTCAATATCCAGTTTACCGGCTTCAATTTTTGAAAAATCAAGAATATCATTGATAAGTGAAACAAGTGATTCACCACTGTTTTTTACAGTTGTTGCATATTGGCGTTGTGTATCATCAAGACTTGTATCTAAAAGAAGTTCTGTCATGCCGATAACACCATTCATGGGCGTGCGGATCTCGTGACTCATGTTGGCCAGAAACTCGCTTTTGGCTTTTGATGCCTCCTGGGCAGCCGTAATAGATATAGCAAGATCTTTCATCATATTTGTTGAGGCGATCTGCATTTTTTCAAGACGTTTTGTTTTACCGGATAGTTCCTGTTTGCTCTGATTGGCAGATTCAAGCTGTTTGGCCAGCCTGTTTTTGAGATCTTTTTCTTCAGCTGCTTTTTTTTCAAGCAGTAAAAGTATATTATCTGTCTTGGAAAATTGCTTTACAACCAACCTTGCTGTAATTTCTGAAGCCCTTCGTGAAACGCGGATCTCTTCTCTGAACTTTTCATTTTCAATAATAAGTTTTGTATATAAATCGTCCGATTCCATTTTTCCCTCAGTACGTTCAAGTTTTTAAAGCCATTTCAAGACTTATCCGAGCGGCTTCTTCAATAAGGCAGTCATCATATTCCCCATTAATTCCAACCAGCAGTGTTTCCGGCATTTCATCTTTAAGTATTTCCGGTAAAACCCGCAGAAGATATGAAAGTCCGGCCGAATGGTCATAGCTTTTTGCATATAAATGCTCAGCCATTTCACAGGCAGCAAAAACAAATATTTTGTCTGTTACAACAGCATCAGGCATATCAATATCTTCTACTGAATCGACAAATATCACTCTTTTTGATCCCTCCACAAAACAAAGAAGATTAAGCCCTGCCAGACCGCCGTCTATCACATCGACACCATCAGGAATCTTTTTTCCTTTAAGGCAGTCATAAACCATGGGTCCTGCGGCATCACTTTTTATAAACCTGTTTCCCACACATATTATTTTAGTATTATTCCCCATTCTTTTGATTCCAAACGTAAAAAACAAAACGTAAAAAACAAATCTCAAAACTCAAGCACCAAGCATCATTTTACCTTCACCATATGAACAGCACATACAAGACACGGGTCAAACGATCTTATAACATGACCAAGTTCCACGGGATTATCCGGATCTCTGACTTGGGTTCCCATAAGAGCCTCTTCCCATGGCCCGCGGATGTTGTTATAATCTCTGGGTGATCCGTTCCATGATGTAGGAGAAATAATCTGGTATCGTTCGATCTTTGAATCCTTGATACTTACAAAGTGAGCAAGCGCACCTCTGGAAGCATGGGTCAGGCCGATACCTTTTCCATCTGTAATATTTTCAGGCCTGGTATAATAGTTTTCTGAAAAATCTATTTCTCTAATCCATTTTTGCATGGCAGGCATAAGTTGGGGCGGTCTCACAAGCCTTGCAAGTTCTCTTGTAAATGCACTTGGTCCATGAGTGTTTATAATGTCAACAAACAATGGATTCTGTGAAACTATCATTTCAGCTAAAGGTCCTGTTTCAGCAGGCATATCCTTATATCTCGGTGCTTTGAGCCATGAATATTTAATGCCTTCATTTCCGGTGGCATAAGGCTTTGTTAAACCTTCAAAAGGATGCTTTCCTCCGTCATAATCTTCATACCATGAATATTTTACATGCTCTTCAATATTTTCCTGAAAAAATGGTTCTACCTTAGTCATTTTTGAAACACCGGATGGAATCAGAGTTGATGATGATCCATTCAGGCTTTGCACTTTTGAGCCTTTTGGTATATCAAGCTGGCCAAAGCAAATAAAATTCCCACAGCCCTGTCCGATTTTGTCAAGATTAATTGCACGCGCATAGCGTATAAAAAAACCTAATTCACTGTTATAATGTGCCGGATTTTCCTCAATCCATTCATCAAGATCTTTGCAGGATTTTACATCAAACCAGCGTTCAAGTGAACATCCGATAATTTTTTCTTCATACCATCCAATATATTTATCAAGCAGATACCGGCACTGCATGATGTCGATAAGTTTCGGAGAAGATACAATTCCGCCCGGTACCATGTATGAGGAATGGGGCCATTGCCCCCCGATAATTGCAACAAGTTCAAGCACAGTTTTTGTTGATTTAATCGTTTCAATAACAGCACTGCCGGAAAACGGTGCATAGCGGGCTTGTGCTTCTTCAAATAAAGGAATCTTGCAGTATAATGGATTTACAAAATCAACCATGTACATGAGGAATGCGTGCCTCATGTCACTTTGAATATGTTCTGTCATGAGTGCAATATTTCTGATCAGAACCGCATTTTTCGGAACATCTGCTTTGAATATGTCGTCAAGTGCTCTTGACGCAGCCGTAAGATGTGCTGTTCCGCATATGCCGCATACCCGGGGCGTAATCACAAGGCCGTCAAGCATACCTCTGCCCTTTAGCATATTTTCTATGCCGCGAAACATTACTCCGGAACTTCTGGCATCGGTTACTATTCCGTCTTCAAGCTCCACCCGGATTTCAAGATCACCTTCAGCTCTGTTAAGAGGAACATTTATTTCTTTTTTCATATTTTCACAGCTCCTGATCTCTTTTTTATTTATTACACCCTGGTTATTCTTTTTTTCAGCCTTTCAGGTGCAGCTTCTGCTGCCATAGTCTTGTATGCCATATAATGTGCACGGTCCACGCCTGCAGGAAGTTGTTCAGGAATTCCTTCAATATTTGGTGTGTCAAAAAAGGATTTGTGAGCCGGAAAGTCGGGATTCGTACATCCAAAACACGGCACTCCGACCCGGGTCTTGGAATTACGATTGTTCCACAGGTGTTTATTGCACGAACCAAATGCCAGCGGTCCCTGGCAGCCGAGATGAAAAAACAGACATCCTTTTTTTCCGAACTCACTGTCTTCAACACGGTATTCATGATATTCATTCCGCGTGCATCCCTGGTGGACAAGCATGCCGTACCATTCATCGGGACTATTGTATTCGTTCAGACTAATTGATTCCCCTGACACAACTGCTGCAAGCGTGCCTGTCACAATATCCGGATGGCAGGGACATCCCGGAAGATTAACGACCGGAAGACCGCTTTTTGCTGTGAAATCCTTTCCAAGAAATCCGCATAGTTCTCTTTTATGAAATTGAAGTCCTGTTGCTTCAATTTCGCAATCTGCACTTATACCGCCAAAACTGGCACATGTCCCAACCGCAACTACAAAATCAGCAACTTTGCAAAGACTGGCAACAATATCTTTTTTTGGCCGATCCATAAAAACCTCGTACATTCCAGTGCCTGCAGGCCCTCTGGCCACAGCTCCTTCAATACAGAAAATATCAAGCTTTGTTTCACCTGAAATCAGGTTTTTGACGATATTTGCATGTTCTTTTGCAGTGCCGTTTGAAAGCGAAGGATGCCACAGCACTTCAATATCGAGCAGGTGGAATGCTTCAACAATACCCGGCGTTTCAGCATTAAGAAGAGAAATAGTATCGCCGCTGCAGCCTGCGCATTGCATCCAGTATAAATTTATTGACATATTTTTTCCTCCGATCGGTTATCTAAAATCTTAGTTATTGATTAATCAATTTATCAACCCCATCCGGTGCAGTATATTTTGGTGATTCTTTTTTTGTAATCAGAAGTTCGTTTACTTCTCTTTTGAGATCAACCATCCGCACCTCTCTTTCTATTGTATTTGACGTCAGGCTTTCAAGGCGTCTATTTGCTTCTGATATTTCGCTAAGCTTTTCTGAAAAGTTTTTTCGGCCAGTATTGATGCTTCCCGGGCTTTTGAAATTTCCTCCATCTGATTTGACATCGTGGCAAGAAGTGTGCTTTTGGCAATGTTGGCAGCTTCAGCCTCTTCAGCCATTTTGTTCGTAATCTCAGTCTGTTGTTTCAGGGATTCCATTATGGTATTAAAAGATTCTGCAAGCTCGCCGATCTCGTTTTTTGTTTTTATTTCAATGGCCTTGGAAAAATCACCTATAGCTACTCTTTTTGTCCCTTTTAAAAGAAAAAGTGCTGGCCGGACAATACGATTTGCCAGCATCAGGCTGAATATAGTTATTAAAACTATTGTCAGGATGACAATCAACACCATTATATTGCGTAAAGTATCAATCGCTGAAAAAGCTTCTTGCTCTTCAATCTCTGAAATCGCTGCAAATACTATATTTCCGATTCTGAATTCATTATGGATGCCAAGGACTGGCTGACTGTGGGGACCGACATATATAAAGACTTCATCGTCATGTATTAAATTTAACTTTTCAGCCGATGTTAACGTCCAATGCTGCTTCAGCAGTTCTGTCTGTTCGGTCAGAACCTTTTCTTTTATCAATTCTTTTTCAGGATCAAGCCTAAAATTGGATCTCAATGTAAGGTCAGGGCCTATAAGATATGTTTCTGCTGTCGTGCCAAGCTCGGTTTGATCCTGCATCATTTTGTTAATGGGGCCAATCATAAACTGAAAAACTATGACCCCGATACTGTCTCCATCCTCATTAATAACAGGACTGCATAGAAATCCGAAAACCTCGTTATTAGAAAAAACGTATCTTTCATAGTCGGAAAAAGAGAGTTTGCCGGTTTCAACAGACCTTTTAACTGCTTTGGCAAATTTTGTGGCCTTAATTTCGCCGGTGAACAGGTTGGTGCCAAGGTCATCTTGACCTCCCACTGTATAGAGGATATCTCCATTATTATTAATCAGGAAAACATCGTAATAATTAAACGTTTTACGGAATTTGGACAGAGCCGAACCGTATTCATCAGCAGCTATGGTCCATTTGTAAGATTTAACAAACGAATCAAGAGATTTACCAGAGGTTTGATAATCGCTGTTCAGAGTTTCCAGTAACTGTATGCTTGAACCTTCTTCCGCCTGGTACTTCAATTCAGTGAGAATACCGTCAAAATAAGTATGAATTTCCCGCGTCTTCAGTAAAGCCGCAGTATTTAATGCTTTTTCCGTTTCCTTTTTAAGACTGGTGTAGGAATTTTGATAGCTGATTATGCTTATCACCGCCATGGGAACCAGAGCAAATAACAGGAAACTTAACGCAAGGGTTCTGCCAAGGCCTTTGAACAGATTGACTTTTATTTTTACATCAAACACTTTCATCGTCCTCCCATGAAATCAATACGGTTTCAATGGCTTCTTTCAATACCTCAAACCGTGTTTTCAATTGCGGCATATCATTTTGGACAGCTTCAAGATCCCCGGCATGGCCTGATTGTTCCATCTTTTAGGCCATCTCTAAAATTCAGCATATCCTCGGCAACAGCTCTTCAGAAAGCATATCAACAATTCGGGTACCGCCGATTTTAGTTTCCATAACAACCTTTCCAGGATGATCGGAAACAACTTCACCGATGATGCATGCATCTTTGCCTGCGCTATCCCCTCTTATAGCTGTTAGTGCGGCCTCCGCATGATCTTTGTCCACAACGGCAAGAAGTTTCCCCTCATTCGCGATATAGAGGGGATCAAGCCCCAGAAGGTCACAAATTCCCTTCACCTTCTTTTTTAAAGGGATATTATTTTCAATAATTTTTATGCCCATGTCAGCTTGAAACGCTATCTCGTTTAAGGCGGTGCCGATTCCACCGCGTGTTGGATCTCGCAGCATATGAATACTGTCAGAGGCAGAAAGCATTCTGTTCACCATATGATTAAGAGGAGCGGAATCGCTTGGAATGGTGGTTTCAAAAGAAAGGTCTTCCCTTTGAGCAAGAATAGTAATGCCATGATCAGCAATGCTGCCGCTTAAAATTATTTTATCTCCATCCCGGATATTTGCCGCAGCAATATCAACATGCTCCGGTATTATACCGATACCGGATGTATTGATAAAAATTTTATCGGCCGCACCTCTGGGAACAACCTTGGTATCTCCTGTGACAATATCCACGCCAGCATTTTTCGCCGCTTTGCCCATGGTTCTTAATATTGTTTTCAAATCAGCAACAGGAAACCCTTCCTCAATAATCAGGGCCGCACTTATAAACGCCGGTGTAGCACCGCACATGGCAATATCATTGACAGTGCCGTTCACGGCAAGATCGCCAATATTTCCGCCTGGGAAAAATATGGGATCCACCACATAGGAATCAGTTGAAAAAGCCATCCGCGAACCATTTATACCAATAACTGCTCCGTCATGCATCTGTTCAAGAATTGGATTGTCAAA
>CAZTYY010000129.1:0-9392 GCA_964617785.1 uncultured Desulfobacterales bacterium
GGAAGGCCGCGCGCCTTTATGAGGAAGTTCGGAATTTGTCGTATCTGTTTCAGGAACCTTGCATCCCATGGGAAACTTCCTGGTGTTACGAAATCAAGCTGGTAAGTATTCTGAAACAGGCGTTTTAGTCTCTTTGATTAAATTGGATTAAAAATGAATTCAGCAAGAACAGGTAACGGAGAATACAATGTCAATGAGTGACCCGATTGCGGATATGTTGACGAGAATTCGCAATGCCGGAAAGGCAAAGTTTAAAAGAGTCGATATCCCCGGATCAAAACTAAAGATTGAAATTGCACGGGTGCTGAAAGAACAGGGGTATATCGGGAACTATAAATTTATTAAAGATAATAAACAGGGTGTTTTGCGGATTTATCTTAAATACACAAATGATGACATGTTTGCTATTTACGGTATAGCGCGTACAAGCAAGCCAAGCATTAGGATTTATTCAAAAAATAAGAATATTGAACCTGTACTGAACGGAATGGGAATTGCTATTTTATCAACATCCAAAGGGATTATAACGGATAAACAGGCAAAAAAAGCGAATGTTGGAGGGGAAATTCTTTGCCGTGTATGGTAAGATTTCCTTTGAAAGTTATTTAAAGAGGAGTAAGCGATGTCTCGAGTAGGCAAACAGCCGGTTGGGATTCCAGATAAGGCAAAAGTGACTTATAAAGACAGGATTATTACGGTCGAAGGTGAGAAAGGTAAACTGACACGAACGGTACATCCCGCAATAGACCTGGATATTAAAGATAAAGTAATAACGGTTACAATGGAAATTGATAACCGTAATGGCCATGCCTTGCAGGGATTAACCCGTTCCCTTGTAAACAACATGATGATAGGTGTCAGCAAGGGCTTTGAGCGCAGCCTTGAACTAAATGGCATCGGATACCGTGCTGAAGCAAAGGGGAAGTCGATTGTTTTCAATATTGGATATTCAAAGCCTGTTAATTTTGAATTGCCCAATGGTATTTCAGCTGCAATCGATAAGTCAATCATAAAACTTTCTGGAATTGACAAGGAACTTCTGGGAAGGACCGCGGCATCGATACGAAAATTAAGACCACCTGAGCCATATAAAGGCAAAGGTATTAAATATGTTGAGGAGCGTATCCAGCGAAAAGCTGGAAAGACCGGAACCAAATAGTACCATTCGTGAGCAAAGGATTTTGACCGATGGGGTTGTCAGCAGAAAAAAAAAGAATGACGCGTTTTAAAAAGAAACAAGGCATTAGGAAAAAAATAACCGGAAGTCAGGCACGACCGAGGTTGTGTGTTTTTCGAAGCCTTAAACATGTTTATGCTCAGATTATCGATGATGTTGCCGGAAAGACACTTGCAGCCGCATCGACCTGTGAAAAAGCAGCCAGAGATCAAAAAGATATTAAGAATAAGGTTGAGGCATCTGGTTTTGTTGGAAGACTTATTGGTGAACGCGCAATAGAAAAAGGGATTAAAAAAGTTGTATTTGACAGGAACGGATTTCTATACCACGGGCGCGTAAAGGCAGTTTCCGATGGTGCGCGCAAGGCAGGTCTTGATTTTTAAATTAAACATTTGATTTTTTTAGGAGGATCCCTTTGTTGAGACATGACAAAGATGAAAATCAGTTAATCGACAAGGTTGTTCATATAAACCGTGTTGCAAAGGTTGTCAAGGGTGGAAGAAAGTTCACCTTTAGCGCTATCGTTGTTGTAGGAGATGGTGAAGGATCCGTTGGATTCGGCCTCGGAAAGGCTGGTGAAGTGCCCGAGGCGATAAGGAAAGGCATTGAAAAAGCCAAAAAAGGCATGGCAAAAGTTTCACTTGTTGACGGTACGATTCCGTATGAGGTTATTGGAAGATATGGTGCCGGACGCGTACTTTTAAAGCCTGCTTCACCTGGAACCGGATTGATTGCAGGCGGTGCGGTTCGCGCTGTGCTTGAGGCGGTAGGTGTGCAGAATATTCTGACAAAATGCCTTGGTTCGCATAATCCGCACAACCTTGTAAAGGCAACAATTACAGGTTTGTCACAGCTTCAAAGCAGTCAGGATGTAGCGTCGAGACGGGGATTAAACGTTCAGGAGTTATAAAGGAAGCTTAAACAAATGTCGCAGATGATTAAAGTTACACTTGTAAAAAGTATGAACGGAAGGCCTGAAAAACATCGCAGGATACTGCGCGGTATGGGGCTTAGAAAAATAAATAAAACAATAGAACTTCAGGATACTCCATCTAGCCGCGGCATGGTTAATGCTGTATCTCATCTTGTCAGGGTGGAGGAGAAATAAGATGAAGCTTAATGATTTAGCGCCTGCAGCAGGTTCAAGAAAAGTAGGCAAACGAAAGGGCCGTGGTCCAGGTTCTGGAAACGGTACGACTGCCGGCAGAGGAGCAAAGGGACATAACAGTCGCTCCGGAGGCGGTGTCAGGCCTGGGTTTGAAGGCGGACAGATGCCGATTCACAGGCGCCTTCCCAAGCGCGGATTTACAAATATTTTTAAAAAGGAATATGCTCTGATTAATATCAGAGATTTGTCAAGATTTGAACCAGGGAGTCCGATAGACGAAGCTGCCTTGATTAAAGAAGGCCTTATCAAGGGACAATATACAGGTGTCAAGCTTCTTGGTCAGGGTGAGATTGATAAACCGTTTGTTGTTAAGGTTAACAAGGCAAGTAAAACTGCTTTAACGAAAGTTGAAGCAGCAGGCGGGAAAGTAGAGGTCGTTTAATTATGATTGGCGGTGGTTTTCAAAATGTTTTCAAAATACCGGAGCTGAAAAAGAAGATAATATATACGTTTGCTCTTCTTGCAGTTTATAGAATCGGTGTTCATGTTCCTACACCGGGGATCGATTCGGCTGCTATGAAAGAAATCTTTGCCGCACACGGAAGCGGCATCCTCGGCATGTTTAACATGTTTTCCGGGGGCGCGCTTGAAAGACTTTCGGTATTTGCACTTGGGATCATGCCTTATATTAGCGCTTCAATCATTCTGCAGCTGATGACGGTTGTCATCCCCCATCTTGAACGGCTGTCAAAGGAAGGGGAACAGGGCAGGAAAAAAATAACACAGTATACACGTTATGGTACGGTTATATTGAGTATTATCCAGGGATTCGGTATTAGTGTCGGCCTGGAAAAAATGGGTGCCGTTATTGATCCCGGCTGGAGCTTTAGATTAATGACGGTTCTCACGCTCACTGCGGGTACAGCCTTTATCATGTGGCTGGGTGAACAAATTACAGAACACGGTATTGGAAACGGGATTTCGCTCATTATTTTTGCCGGTATTGTGGCCAGGCTGCCGAATGCGGTTGTGAATACTTTCAGTCTGGTTTCCACTGGTGAGATGCCAATTTTCGGTGTTGTGATCCTTTTAATCCTTATGGTGCTTGTAATTGGAATTATCATTTTTGTTGAACAGGGTCAGCGCAGAATACCGGTTCAGTATGCCAAGCGGGTTGTCGGGCGAAAAATGTATGGAGGTCAGAGTACACACCTTCCATTGAAGATCAATACAGCCGGTGTCATACCTCCGATTTTTGCATCATCAATCATGATGTTTCCGGCGACAGCGGCGAACTTTATTGACATTCCTGTTATACAGGACTTTGCATCGTCAATAACACCGGGGAATCTGGTTTATGAAATTATGTATGTGGCCTTTATATTTTTCTTTTGTTTTTTTTATACTGCTGTAACGTTTAAGCCTGATGATGTTGCTGAAAACATGAAGAAATTTGGCGGCTATATTCCAGGAATTCGTCCCGGAAAAAGGACCGCTGACTATATTGATAAAATTTTAACTCGAATTACAGTGGGTGGCGCTATATACGTGTCTACAGTTTGTGTTCTACCGTCATTACTGATTACAAAGTTTAATGTGCCGTTTTATTTCGGTGGTACGGCACTGCTTATCGTTGTGGGTGTTTCTATTGACACGGTAGCGCAGATGGAGTCACATATGCTCAATCGCAACTATGAAGGTTTCTTGAAAAAAGGCGGAATCAAGTCACGTAGCGGAAGATAATTATTTTAGAGTGGGGGTATGATAGGTAATGGCAAAAGAAGAACCTATAAAAGTTGAAGGCACGGTTCTTGAAACACTGCCTAATGCAATGTTTAAAGTTGAGCTTGAGAATAAACATCAGGTTCTTGCTCACATATCAGGTAAAATGCGCATGCATTTTATAAAAATTTTGCCGGGGGACACTGTCACTGTTGAACTTTCCCCTTATGATCTTACTCGCGGTAGGATTACGTATCGCGCAAAGTGATTATGATTTATATTAAAATAGAAGGGTAACACAGATGAAAGTAAGAGCTTCGGTAAGAAAGATGTGTAAAAAATGCAAGGTGGTACGCAGAAAAGGAGTAGTTAGAATTATCTGCGAAAACAAACGTCATAAACAGAGGCAGGGATAGGAGGATAGGGTTTTGGCAAGAATCGAAGGTGTAGATTTACCAAAACGAAAGCGGGTTGAGATAGGATTAACATATATTTATGGTATTGGCCGCAGTGCTTCAAACGAGATACTGAAAAAGGCGGGAGTTGATCCGAATACTAAAACCGATGAGCTTTCTGAATCAGATGAGATTAAAATTCGTAAAATCATTGCAGACGGACATAAAGTGGAAGGCGAACTCCGTTCTGAAGTCTCCATGAATATTAAAAGATTGATGGATTTGGGATGTTATAGAGGTCTCCGTCATCGAAAATCACTTCCTGTACGTGGGCAGAGGACGAGTACCAATGCACGTACACGTAAGGGACCTAGAAGGACTGCAGTAAAAAAGAAAGGCGGATTAACAAAGAAATAAACAAGAGGAAGCAGAGGCTTAACAGATGGCAAAAAGAACCCATACTAAGAAAAAAATTAAGAAGAATATTTCAAGCGGTGTTGTACATATTCAGTCGACATTCAACAATACAATTATTACGATTACCGATCCGGTCGGGAATGTAGTTGCCTGGTCAAGTTCGGGAGTTCAGGGGTTCAAAGGCTCAAGAAAAAGCACTCCATTTGCTGCTCAGCTTGCTGCAGAAGACGCTGCAAAAAAGGCTATGGGGCATGGGATGAAAACTGTTGAGGTCTTTGTGAAAGGGCCTGGCGCAGGCCGTGAATCCGCTTTAAGGGCTTTGCAGGCGGCAGGCTTTAACGTTCTTATTATAAAGGATGTTACACCTGTGCCGCATAACGGCTGCAGACCGCCTAAGAGACGAAGGGTTTAGCGGCAAGTAATAAAAAGAATTCGACTTTTTTATTTGGGAGGAAAATTTGGCACGTTATAGAGACTCGGTTTGCCGATTATGCAGACGCGAAAACTTAAAGTTATTTTTAAAAGGTGACCGCTGTTATTCAGACAAGTGCGCATTTGATCGTCGTAGTTATGCGCCCGGACAGCATGGGCAACGGAGAGGAAAATTTTCCGACTACGGTGTTCAGCTTCGTGAAAAACAGAAAGTAAAGAGGATGTATGGACTGCTCGAAAAACAGTTCCGTCTTGTTTTTCAAAAAGCAGATCGCCGTAAAGGGCTAACAGGAACAAATCTCCTTTTGCTACTTGAAAGTAGGATAGACAATGTTGTATACCGGCTTGGATTTGTAAACTCAAGAACCCAGGGCCGCCATTTTGTCCGGCATAATCATTTTCTGGTTAACGGCAAGAAGGTAAATATACCGTCTTACTTAATAACGCCTGGAGATGTTGTCGAAATACGCGAAAAAAGCAGAAACATAAAATGTATTGAAGATTCCCTTGCAGCGGTTATTAGGCGTGGTATCCCACAGTGGCTTGAGCTTGAAAAAGAGAACTACAAGGGTACCGTAACAAGCCTGCCTGTGAGAGAGGATATCACTATGCCGATACAGGAGCAGCTCATTGTTGAACTCTATTCAAAATAGTGGGCGATTTTTTATTAGGAAATTTCTCTTTAACAAACTCTGGAGATAAAATATGTCATCAAATGAGCTCATGTATATGAACTGGCGGGAGCTGATTGCACCGGAAAGGGTTCTCAAAACCTCAGGTGAAGAATTGAACTATGGAAAGTTTGTTTGTGAACCGCTTGAAAGAGGTTTTGGTATTACGATAGGAAATGCACTGAGAAGAATTATTCTTTCATCCCTGTATGGAGCAGCCATTGTTTCAGTAAAATTCGACTCAGTAATGCATGAGTACTCTGTGGTTGATGGAGTTCTGGAGGATGTTTCGGAGATTATACTGAATTTGAAAGAAGTACGTTTGAAAATAGATGATCCTGATCCTAAAACAGTTACAATCGATATCGGTGGTGAGAAGAAAGTCACAGCAGCAGATATTGTAAGTCCAGACGGGAAGACCGAGGTGCTTAACTCTGAACAACATATTGCTACTCTTTCCAAAGGGGCGAACTTAAAGATGACGATGACGGTTAAAGTCGGAAAAGGATACGCCCTGGCAGAGGCAAATAAAGATGAAGACGCGCCGATTGGAACATTACCTATTGATGCATCTTTTTCACCCATAAAACAGGTTAAATATATAGTCGGAAATGCACGTGTAGGGCAGCGAACAGACTTTGATAAGCTGACGATGGAAGTCTGGACCGACGGCAGCATTCGTCCGGAGGATACGATTTCTTACGCTGCAAAGATATTAAAAGAACAAATGAGCATCTTCATAAATTTTGATGAGGCGCTGGAGCCGGAGCCGCAAAAAGTTGGAGAGGACCCGCAGCAAAGAGAATTCAATGAAAATCTTTACAGGAATGTGGAAGAACTGGAGTTGTCTGTCAGAAGTTCCAATTGCCTTAAAAATGCTGAAATAATTAAATTATACCAGCTTGTGCAGAAAACTGAAGGAGAAATGCTCAAAACTAAAAATTTTGGAAGGAAATCTCTTAATGAGATCAAAGAGGTTTTGGGTGAGATGGATCTTTCTTTTGGGATGAAGGTTGAAGGGTTTGTGATGCCCGAACCCGAAGAAGAAGATATTGAAGAAGGAGAATAGCTGAAAAATGAGACATCGTAAGAGCGGTTTAAAACTGAACAGGACTCCAAGTCATCGTAAGGCAATGTTCAGAAATATGGTGACATCTTTGTTGAAACACGAACGTATCCGTACAACCGATACGAAAGCAAAAGAGCTAAGACGATGGGCTGATCACATCATAACACTTGCAAAACGAGGAGATCTGCATGCAAGGCGCCAGGCTCTCGCAATTGTTAGAGAAAAGAATGTTGTCCACAAGCTTTTTGAAGAAGCAAAGGATCGTTTCGGGGAGATGCCCGGCGGATATACACGAGTTGTTAAAATAGGCAGGCGCCCCGGGGATGCAGCGCCAGTGTCGATGATCGAGTTGGTTGCAAAATGAGAGTAAGTTAAAATTTCAGACAGCTAATCTTTATTTGTTGCGATCTTCTTCATGAACTGCAGTTTGAAAAGTGATTACGTTCTGGTTCAAACCGGTTTTGTTGAGCTCACCAGTTAAAAGTTTTTCTTTATTCTTTTTTTTCTTCATCATTTTATTATCCGCCTTTGACAGAAGCTTGGACGGATGATCTATGCTTGCATCCGGTATTGAAGCGATTCCACAGCTTAAAGAGATGGGAAAAGCGGTTTCATTGACGTAAAAAGGATTGCTTTTCAGGTGTGTTTTAATACGATCCATTAATTCCATGGCGCTTTCCGATCCGGTTGCCGGCAACAGAATAACGAACTTGTCTCCTGCAAATCTTGTAACAACATCCGATTCCCGCGTCATTTTTTTAAATGTGTCGGCAACATATATGAGAAGGTCATCTCCTCTGCTGTGGCCATATGTGTCATTGACATGTTTAAAGAAGTCGATGTCAATAAAGGTAAGGGAAAACGATGTCAGATAACGTCTGGCTTTTTGGAATTCCCTCTCCAGTATCGTTTCCATGACTCTTCTGTTAAGAAGCCCTGTAAGAGAGTCATGATAGGCATAAAATTTTAGTTTTTCATGTGCTGTTACATTTGACAGGCAGAGTGAGACCTTGATCGCTAACTGTTCCAAGAGGGATGCGTCGATTCCCGGCTGAAAACGAGTGCTTGACGAGTCGGCCTGATTTAGGCTCCCAATAATTTTACCGTCAAGTGATATGGGGGCTACGGCAAGCGATCTGATAAAGTATTTTCTGTTTTTTGGAAGAAGTTTGAAATAGGGCTTGAGGTTTTCATTGGCAAGTACGGGCTCAGTGCTATTTCCCACGAGTTCAAGAAAAGTGTCTTGATCGATAATGTTAATATGCTCTTTCAGGATCTCTGAATCTTCAAGCGAATCGATAAGGCTTGACACTTCGTTTTTTTCAACCATTGAGATCCATACATAAGGGACCGCGAATTTTTTTTTGATTTCAGAAAGAAGAATCTCAAAAAGATCTTTAAATCCTAGTATGGAGAGTATTTTTGTTTCCACCTCATTAAACTTTTTAGATATCTCTTCATTTTGCTTAAGTCTTTGAATTATTTTATTTATATCTGTCATTTTCTCTATCGCGGAAGATTATTTATTTTAGCCACATGCAAAACATTATAATTATGAATAAATCCGACAAAAGTGTCAAGAATAAAGGGATGTGAAAAATTTTTAAAAAGGCATATATAAAAAAGTTGATTACTTTTTGTTAAAGGTGTATATTTTATTCCATTCAAACCCAGTTTTAAATTCCCATCAACTGTTAAAATTGTATTGAGTTGTTAGTTCATAATCCTAAAATAACCGGAGGTAATTGTCATGAAGCTTGATGAGCTAAAAGCAAAATTCAGGAATAAGGCCCGTGTTGATATCAAAGATATAGACTTAGCTATGCGGTGTGTTCCCTTTCTTGTGAGAGAGCTGGAAGAGCTTGAGGCTAAGCTTTCCGAGTCGGAGAAAAGGATTGATTATTTAAACTCATTGGTTCAAAAAAAGCTGCCGCCACTTGAGATAAAAGGTAAAAAAGAAAAATCTGAATGGAAAGTAAAGGTTGATGAGGAGAAAAACAGGATGTATATGGAGCTTTCAGGCGAATTTGATTACAAGTGTACAAAGTCGGCATCGAATGCAATACTGATGGTTCAGGGCGCTTTGAGGGAAGGGTTTGATGTTATCAATGATATTTCAAAAGCAGGCACTGCTTTTGATAAGCGCTCATTTTTTCATATCCGTAAAATTATATACAACATGCAACAGGCTGGTATGAGAAAATTTGTCAATGTTTCAGTCAATTCGTTGGACGAAACAGGTAAGATGTTCGATTCATTGTTAACATCTGCGGGAGCTAAAGCTATTCAGGCAACTTCGGTGGAGGGCGCTGAAGGGATGCTTGAGAATGTCGGAAAGTTTCTTAAAGCTTGATGGCTTTGTAAAAAGTCCAATATCTGCGTTGCGCTGCATCCCTCGTCA
>CAZTYY010000130.1:0-9351 GCA_964617785.1 uncultured Desulfobacterales bacterium
CAATTTGTTGTGATTTGCCACAACAAAAAATAGAGGGCATAATATCAGTCGTAAGCCCCTGTGTTTACAGGTGTTATAATTCTACGAAATGTGTGTTGGATTTTCCGCCATCTTTCGCATATTCCAACAGTTACTTAAATTGGTCTTTCCACAAATTGTTTTCACGTTTAAAAATGAAGTAGATCGGATAAGGGAGTCTTAGATTAAGGGTTTGGTGCGATCAAAGATGAACTAAACCTCAACTTTGATAGGCACTTGTTTTGGGGAAGGATCAATAACAGTTACCACACTTTACAGGACCTTTTTTAACGCTCCTTATAGCGATCCGGCACCTCTATTTCAAATCGTATAAATCCAAATACCTATAGAGGGTAGCCCTTCCGATGCCAAGGAGTTTGGCTGCCTCCTTCCTGTTTCCTTCAGTCCTTGCCAGGGCAACCAATATTTTCTCTTTTTCAACTTTTAATACCGGCCCTGGTTTCACAGTTTTTTTCTCTTTATGATTGGCAATTTCAGGCGGAAGGTGCGTTATTTCAATAAGACCGGTCCTGCATTTTACATACGCATATTCCACGGCATTTCTTAGTTCCCTCACATTTCCGGGCCAGGCATAGCTTGATAAGATATCCATAACATCATTTGAAGGTGATAACATCGGTCGAGTAATCTCCTGAGCCGTAATTTCAAGGAAATGCTCCACAAGCATGGGAATATCAAGTCTTCTATCCCTTAGTGGAGGAAGTGTAATGGGAACAACGCACAGCCTGTAATAAAGATCCCGCCTGAATTTTTTTCTTTCCACACGTTTAAGAAGGTTCTGATTTGTGGCACTTATTATACGAACATTAACCTGAATGGTTTTTTCACCTCCCACCCGTTCAAACTGCTGTTCCTGGAGCACTCTTAAAAGTTTCACCTGCATGGCTTTAGATAATTCACTGACCTCATCCAGAAAAATCGTCCCTTCATGGGCCAACTCAAATCGGCCCTTCCTGTCCTGGATGGCCCCTGAAAACGCCCCTGCCACATGGCCGAACAATTCACTCTCAAGAATCCCCTCAGGAAGAGCGCCGCAGTTAATTGCCACAAAGGGTTTGTCCACGCGAGGGCCGGTATCATGAATGGCTTTTGCCACAAGCTCTTTTCCGGTGCCGCTTTCACCTTCAACAAGAACAGGCACAAGAACGGAATTGACCTCCCTGATCTGGTCAAACAATTCAAGGGTTTTCGGATCTTTTCCCACCAGACTGCCAAGGGAATGATGGTGTTTCAGCCTGCTCTTAAGCCTGTTTAATTCAGTGTTATCCTTAAATGATAAAAGCGCTCCCACCTCTTCATTTTCCTCCCCGGTAAGAGGCATGATGGACATGATAAGGTTACGCTCTTTTTGGTCAGGTCTTTTAAAAAAAATTTCCTTTCCGGGAATGCTTTGTGTTTCTTTTTTGTTTACACTCTCGCAAAACTCACAGTCACCACCGCAAAACCTTCCAGGAAAGACATCATGGCAGTCCTTGCCGAGAATATCATCCCGTTTATAGCCGGTAATTTTTTCCGCTGCCTTGTTAAAATAGAAAATCCGTCTGTTTGTGGTATGGGCCATGACCCCATCAAGGAGATTGTCAAGAATCAGTTCCAGGTTGCGCCGTGTCACAAACAAGGCATATAGGAGACCGGACTGAAATAGGACATCAAGATTTTTCTCCATCTTCTTTCTTGCTGTCTGCAACTCGTTATATATAGCCATCTCGTCAGCACTACCTGCAGGATCCGGTATGTCCCAATGAAGATGGGGCGGCATTCCCGGCAAGGTGGGACGACAGCTTTGATCAAAGTTTCCCAGCGTAATAATGAGATCAAACATAAAAGGTTCTATATCAAGGAGGGAAAGCATGGGGGTTTTTGAACTGTTTATGCCTGCCTCCTTGATAATCCTTTTTGTGATCAGGTTTACCTTAGGAGGCCTCATGGAAGCACTGATAAAATTAACGGAATCCGTTTTTATCCGGCTGGCAAGGCCTTCTGCCAAAACATGAAGGTTGTTGCCACCATCTCCCAAAAACAGTATTAAACGCGTTTTCACCGGCATATGATTAAGGTTTGGGCAATCTTTTTCGGGGTAACAGAATTCTGAAGGTCGTCCCTTTTCCAGGCTCGGATTCCAGATCGATTCTTCCCCCATGTTCATGGACGATCTTCTTGGTCATAAGAAGCCCAAGCCCGGTTCCTCCAAGCCCTTTAGTGGTAAAAAAATTTGTAAACACCTTTTTCTTTACTTCATAATCCATTCCACATCCATCGTCGATAACTTCATAGATAATTGTGCCGTCTTTTTCAAGAGTTTTCACCCAGACATGACACCTTTTGTTATCATCACTCATGCGACAGGCATCGATGGCATTTCCTACAAGATTTGTCAGACACTCATGAATCCCTTCACTATCCATATGGGCAGGTGAGATGTCATTACCCATTTCATTTATAATCTCAATACCAAGTTCCTTTGCTTTTTCAGCATAAAGATCCACAACCTCTGCGGCAATTTTAGCAGGATTCCCAAGTTCCGCTTTTATTTTCTTTCCTTTGGAAAAGCTTAAAAATTCTCTTACAAAGATGGAGACCCGCCCGATATTCCGATCCAGCATTTCCATTCCTTTCTGGATCCGTTCCACATTGCTCTTTTTCATTCCTGAGTTAAGCATGTACATGCCGCCCTCAAGGCCGGTAATGAGGTTTTTTACCCCATGGGCAAGACCGGCAACAGTCTGGCCCACTGCGGCCAGCCTTTCTGCCTCAAGTTTTTCATCTTCAAGAGTTTTAATTTCCCGCAAATCCTGAATTGAAAAAGCCATTCCCATAGGCCTTTCGTCAACACGTATCCGGATACCTGTGAGTCGTACCGGAATATTTTCCTCATCAAAGGCCTGAACCACTGTTTCAGGCAGATAAATATGGTTCGGACAGTCAGATACCTGTGGCATAAACCCCTCAGGCAGCATGGACGTGAGCTCATTAATGGTGACCTTTTTTCTCTCCGGAACCCGAAATATTTTTCTGGCTGCTGGATTAAAAATAGTCACCAAATCGTTGCTATCCAATGCAATAATGCCATCAACCGAGGTTGCTATCATGGATTCCATAAATGAGTGGGCAATCTTAAGCTCATCTTCAAGCTTTAGATTCTGTGTAATATCCACAGCCATTTCCATGACCAGATCAAATATCCCATTCCCCTCATCCAAAGGCACGGTGGTTACCTGGGAATATATTTCTTCACCAGTACTTGATTTCCAGACATGGAGTCCGGTATGCATCTCTCCGTCAGAAAACGATTGTCTTGCAGTACACTCAGAGCATTGATGATCCAATCCTTTTAGGGTCTCATAACAATATTTTCCTTCAATATCACCGAATCTCTCCCGCACCCTTTTGTTAGTTCTTACAATACGAAAATCTCTGTTTATGAGTAAAATATTGCAGGGAACCTGGTCAAAGAGAAGCTGACGTTCTTTGCGCATTCTTTCGGTTTCTGTAATATCGGTTGACATTTCAACCAGAAACTGAACCTTTCCATGTTCGTCTGCAACAGGAACCGTATGTTTGATATAACGGGTCAGCCGACCGTTTGTATCATACCCAGCTTCCTCATTTATACGGGACACACCGTCTTTAAATGCATTGGCCCCTTTACAGTCAACACATACTGAATCCCGATTTTTATATACTGAGTAACATTTTCTGTCCTCCCAGGGACCAAACATCTCTTCAAAAGCCTTGTTTGCATATACAAGATCAAATTTCGGATTGATCACGGCAATGGCAATGGGTACCACGTCAAACAGATTTTCCAGTATCCATTTATCAAGATTGGAAGGTGCGGCCATAACATCCTCATTAATTCAAAAGTTTCTGAATAAGCTCCAGTAATCCCTTTAATTGAATCGGTTTTTCAATAAATCCATCAGGAAGAGAAATGGTATTATCATTTACAAGATTTTGAAAGCCTTTTTTAAAATCTTTTTCAGGCATCATCCCACTTATGATGGCAATGGGGATAGTCTTAAATTCAGGGGTTGATCTCAATTCCTTATAAATAGATACACCCGATCGTCTGGGCATCATAATATCAAGAATTATAAGATCCGGACTGTATGATTGGATCGCCTCATCAACCGGTTCATCCTCTTCAATGGTACAGGTATCAAACCCATTATCTTCCAAAACTGCCATAAGATAGTCAAGGATATCAGGTTCATCATCAATTATCATGATCTTCATGAATTTTCCTGTTAACATAAATTACAGTGAATTTCGGAGCATTATCACAAAGAACCCTGGCGGGCAAGGAGCGTTTTTGAGCAATTGGAAAACGAATTGAAGCCGGGGAGTACCGAATCAGCCCCATCCCTTTGTCAACGCACGCCTGTACGGCTTGTCCCATTAAGAAACCTCGGAGCCTGTATTTCACCTGACAACGCGTGGCTTTTTTTGCAGGGGTTGGAAACGCTTCATCTTCGAATGGAAAGACACTGTGAGAATGCGGAAAAAGTTGCGCTGCATCCGTCCAGCACTTCACATTCACAGTTGTCAGAAGAACAACAGAAGGAGGCAGGGCTAACCCCTGATCTTATCCGTCTTTCCATTGGGATTGAACATGTTGATGATATAATCAAAGATCTTGAGGCTGCATTTAATAAGATCTGAACAGTTTAATCGAATATTAAAGGCATTGATGATATTATCAACGATCTCGAAAAGGCATTTAGTAAGATCTGAGCATTTCATATTTTCAGGATGCGAGTGATAGCATACGATTCAGTGCAAGGGCAGCCTCGTTTTTTATATCTTCAGGCACTTCAACAATATTTGTTTTGCCAATATTTTCAAGAACCGCCAGAAGATTTTCAAGATTAATTTTATACATGTTCGGGCAGAGGGAATTGAAAAGAGGTATAACTTTTCTGTCCGGATATTCTATAGCAAGTCTTTTTATCAGGTTGATCTCGGTTCCTATAATGATTGTCGAGCCTGGTTGTGCTTTGGCAACGTATTTTACAATGTAGCTTGTTGAACCAGTCGCATCTGACATTGCGACTACGTCTTCAGTACACTCAGGGTGAACTACAATTTTGGCGTCGAGAAAGTCTGCTCTCATTTGCTTTATATGGTCTGTATTGAATCTGGTATGAACTAGGCAGTGCCCTTTCCAGAGAATCACTTTTGCTTTTATTATATCATCAACACTATTTCCACCTGCCGGTTTCTCAGGGTCCCAGAGAATCATTTCTTTTTTGGGAATGCCAAGCAAATTCCCTGTATTCCTCCCAAGATGCTCATCAGGAAAAAAGAAAATTTTTTCGCTGCGTTTGAATGCCCAGCGCAATGCATCCGCAGCATTTGATGATGTGCATACAGCCCCGCTGTTTCTGCCGCAGTGGGCTTTTATCTCTGCATCGGAATTCATATAGACAAGAGGAGTTAGCGACCCGCTTCCAGCAATTTCATTAACCTCATTCCACGCTTTTTCGATAATATATATATCAGCCATGTCAGCCATCCAGCAGCCTGCGCTCATTTCAGGAAGTTGTACCGACTGATGAGGCTGTGCGAGAATCGCAGCACTTTCTGCCATAAAATGGACCCCGCAAAAAACAATGAACCTTGCCTTCTTATCTTCTGCAGCTTTTTGAGAGAGTGCAAAAGAATCTCCACGATAGTCTCCAAGATCGACTATGTCTTTTCTCTGATAGTGATGGGTCAAAATAATAAGCCTGTTGCCCAGGGTTTCTTTTATTTTTATTATTTTATTAATCAGTTCTTTTTCGTTTGCTTTCTCTTTCATTATGCCCGCCTTCTAAATTTAATAAATCCGGAAAAAAGAAAGTCTCAAAGATAGCAATGCTTCGGTCACTCCATTATTTCAATATCATCTCCGCACTCCACCTTACCCTCATGGATAACCTTTGCAAAGACACCTTCCCGGGGCATGATACAGTCACCTGCTTTATAATATATTGCACATTTATTATGGCACACCTTACCGATTTGTGTAATTTCAACCATGGCATTCCGGCCCAGTCTTACCCTTTTCCCCACAGGAATGGTTTTCCAGTCTACGCCTGTTGTAGAAATGTTTTCGGCAAAATCCCCAAAGGTAACATCAAGACCTTGTTCACGTGCTTTTTCAATATTTTCAGAGGATAAAAAGCTTACCTGCCTGTGCCATGTTCCTGCGTGAGCATCTCCTTTTAATCCATGATCTATGACGAGCAGGGCAGAATCTACCTGATCCTTGGGGGTTCCTTTTTTTTTACTGATAGAAATTGAGACTATTTTCATTATGATAATTTTCTTTTCGTTCACCTGATCCTTTTGTCTCATAACACCGGATCGTTTTGGCCCATAATTAAATGTTTCTTTCATTGCATTATTGTGCTAACAAATCATATACCACAAAGTAGTATTATAAAATAATATTTATTGCAATGCAATTTTGTTGGCAGCAGATATCAATTTTCAATAGTTCGTGGTAAATAGTCAGGCATGAAAAAGTTCAGATTCCTAATTCTTTTATTAGCTGTAATCGGAACAGGTCTGCTCCATTTTATTACACCCGGTCATATGGTTTTTTACCATGACACATATCGCAGACTGAGTTATTTCCCAATTGCCCTTGGCGGTATATGGTTCGGTGTTCGCGGAGGCCTCGGTGTCGCTGCCATGACATCTGTAGCGTTTGTCCCCCATCTCCTCTTATTTATCGGCAAGGGTCCGGAAACATATCTTAGCGAACTAACGGAAATTATACTTTATTTGGCGGCAGGCGCATTTATCGGAATTATTGCAGGACGCGAAACGAAATTAAGGGAAAAATACAGGCTGTTATCCGAAAAACTGAAAAAGTCATATGCTCGCCTTCACAAAGAGACGGAACTGTTGATAGAGGTAGAAGAACAGCTTCGTGTCAGCCAGAAACTGGCCGAGCTTGGACAGTTTTCCGCATCCCTTGCCCATGAAATAAAAAACCCTCTGGGATCTATTAAAGGAACAGCTGAAATTCTTCTTGATGATTTCCCAAAGGATCATCCAAAACGTGAGTTTGTTGAAATTCTTCTCAAGGAGACATCAAGGCTGGACTCTTCTGTAAATGAGGTCCTGAATCTTTTCCGGGGCAGAAAGGTCGCAGGGCAGGATGCAGATGTCGAACCATTGGCACAGGTTATAACACGTGTGATGACACTCCTTGAAAGTGAGTTGAGAAAAAAAAGTATCGGTTTTTCGATAAAAGGCATTGAACTTGTAAATGACTTCCTGGTAGCTGGTGAAAAAATATCCCAGATTTTTATAAATATAATTCTGAATGCCGTGGAAGCGGTTAAGATTGGCGGAAATATCAAAATGAAGTTGCGAAAAGATTCTGATGGAGTTTATATACAAATAGAAGATACCGGACCAGGGATACCTCCCCGGGATCAGGAAAAAATATTTGAGGCTTTTTTTACAAAAAGGGACGAAGGAACCGGACTTGGCCTATCAATAAGCCGTAAAATCGCAGAAAGTTACGGAGGTAGTATCTGTTTGACAAATAGCGAAAGAGGTGCATGTTTTGAAGTGTTCTTTCCCTTTGAGCTTTCTAACGGCTATAAAGAACAGATCGGTTCGGAACCGGACCAACTGGATTAACCGGATTAATACTGAAGCAAAAAGTGAGTTGAGTAAATGGAACCGATTTTACTTATAGACGATGATAAAAGTCTGTTGCGGGTAACTGAATATAATCTCAAGACAGCCGGTTTTGACGTGGTTACTGCGGAATCCGGCACCATAGGGCTTGAAAAATTTCGTTCGGTTTCACCAGCCCTTGTAATTACCGACGTCAAATTAAGCGATATAAATGGTCTTGAGCTGCTAAAGACTGTCAAAGAAGAATCTCCGGATACGCCGGTAATAGTTATGACAGCATTCGGTTCCATAGAAATGGCCGTTAAGGCAATGAGGCATGGGGCATTTAATTTTATTACAAAACCGTTTGACCGGGACACATTAAAGCTGTCATGTAAAAAGGCGCTTGAGCTTGCATCTTTAAAAAACCAGAACAGGCTTCTTTCAGAAGAGGTGAACCGGCTTACCGGAACAGATGGAATGGAGACAGCCAACCCGGCAATGAAAGAGCTCATGAATACAGCCATTGCTGTTGCGGACAGTGAAGCAACAGTGCTTATAACCGGGGAATCCGGAACAGGCAAAGAAGTACTGGCCAGAATTATCCACCAGAAGAGCGGGAGAAGTAAAAAATCCATGGTGGCTGTTAACTGCGCCGCGATACCTGTAACCCTGATTGAAAGCGAACTGTTCGGCCATGTGAAAGGGGCCTTTACAGGTGCGACATCGAACAGGAAAGGAAAATTTCCGGCAGCTCATAGGGGGACCCTATTTCTGGATGAAATCAGTGAACTTAAAACCGATATGCAGGCCAAGCTGCTCAGAGCGATACAGGAAAGGGAAATAGAACCTGTTGGTTCGGAAAAAAGAGAGAAGATAGATATAAGAATTATAGCTGCTTCCAACCAAAACCTGTCAGACCTGATCGGCAAAGGAGAATTCAGAGAGGATCTATACTACAGGCTAAGCGTTATTCCTCTTCACCTCCCCCCCTTGAGAGAGCGAAAGGAAGATGTCATTATTCTTGTACGCCATTTGTTGAAAAAACTAAGGGCGCCTGCTGATGTAGAGTTCAGCAAAGAAGCGATAAAAGCTCTGGAGGAATATTCCTGGCCGGGCAATATAAGAGAACTTCAAAACACTGTTGAGAGATGTCTAATTCTCCGAAAAAGTTCGATTATTGAAAAAAATGATCTCAATCTGACCGGATATGGAACCTCTCCGGCACCAACTATCAATATTAACATTCCGGATGAGGGGATTTCGCTTGAAGAAGTAGAAAAGAGCCTCATAGAAAAAGCTTTGGAAAAAAGTAATGGGAATCGTTCAGAGGCTGCCAGAATCTTACGGATTCCCCGGCATGTTCTGATCTATCGGTTGGAAAAATTCGGGCTGTGACTTAATTCCGGGGACAGTATATCTATTTATTGCCATAAAAACACAGATCATCTTTATGGTGATCACATGGCAAGAATTGCAAGAGTGGTGGCAGAAGGTATGCCGCATCATATTATCCAGCGTGGCAACAGACGCCAGCAAACCTTTTTTCACAAGGCTCGGCACCCGAAAAATTTAAAAAATTCTGGCTAAAAATACCGACTTCTTTAGGTTCAGAGAAAAGATTGTATGGTCTAATCATCAAGATGTGCAAAACACTGTACACTCATGGCACCTGGCATGCATTCATTATTG
>CAZTYY010000131.1:0-9239 GCA_964617785.1 uncultured Desulfobacterales bacterium
GCAAAATAGCATATTTTGATAACTTATAAAGCGTTCGCCATAAGGGGTTCGCTTTTTTCAGTATTTCATAATCCTCAATATATATGGTTTCGCAAGCCCCGTTTCCGGTATCGGTTCTTGTGGTGCTGGTTCCTCGAGTAAAAGCATTATTGCTGTGAGAATATTTGGCAAGATACCCTTTTAAATAAATTTGGTCACCGATTTCGGTGTCCATTAGTTTGTTGTTGATTCCTTTGCTTTCGCTTAAAATATGGTTGTTAGACAGGCAAGTTTTACAAAATCGTGATCTCACTCCTGCATTGGGCCATCGGTAATTACAGGTCCAAGAATTGCTGCTGAATTCCATGTCTTTGTATACTTCCGTTTCAATATTTTCGCCCCACACAACACACAGATCTTTAATATTGATAAAATCTTTCCACAAAGCATGATGGTAAGTATCCCACCATGTGCCGCAAAAATGTTGGGAAACAATCATTCCAAAAAGTTCATAATTGTAAAGCGGTTGGATAGTGTAAACCATATCTTCCACTTCAACATCAAAAGCATCCATGTGGATCCTGGTTTGAAGGGGAGGTGTATAAAGATCATCCAGGATATTCGATTTGTCCGGAAATCCGTCTTTCTTAAAGTAGGCTGCAACAAAAACAATGACGCTGATAAACAGAATTGTCTTTAATAATTTTGTTGCCATCTCAGAATCCTTTTTCGATTTGTTTATTTTGTGGTGACTTAAATAATACTTGATTTTCTGTTTGTTTTCAATAACAGACTCAGAATAGACTCAGAATAGAATTAGTCATTCGATACATTTTGTTACAAATTGTTACACCATAGAAAAGCATTTCAAAAGAAGATGATTTATATTTCTGTCGAAAGCCAGTCAAATAATAAAATGACTAACATATTTTACAAAAAAGGAGGAGTTATGCTAAACAAAAGATTATTTGTTGTATTTTTTTGTGTTTTTCTGTCTATTGCACTCATAACCGTTGGTTGCAGGCGGCATGCATCGACAGAAGATAAAGTTGGGCGGATGATTCATTATCTTACGGATGATTTGAGTTTGACCGCTGAACAGGAAGACATCCTGCAAAATTTTAAGCCCGATCTTCTTGAACGAATGAAAAAGATAAAGGCAACACACAGAGCCTTGAGAAACGAGGTGCTTGAACAGATTAAAAGTGATGTTATGGACCAGGACAAACTAAAGGCAGAGGTGTCACTTGTCAGGTCGGAAATTGATGAAACAATTACATTCGTAATTTCCAACATGGCTGAATTCCATCAGACCTTGACAACAGAGCAGAAGGGCCTGCTAGTCGAAAAGATTGAGGGTCTGCGAAAGTTGCATGGCTGTGATTAACGGATGAAGAGATGAAACCCACAATCCTTATTGTTGATGATGACAAAAAGCTGAACCTTTTGCTTGAGGATTATCTGGGTGATTTCGGTTTTCACGTGGTGTCCGCAGTTCATCCAAAGGATGGTTTAAAGAAGCTGAGGAAGATATCGCCGGATATGGTTATTCTGGATATCATGCTGCCCGATGAAAATGGCTTTGAGCTATGTAAAACCATTCGAGCCGAGAGCAGGATTCCTATTATTATGCTGACGGCCAGAGGAGAGCTGATGGACAGGGTAGTAGGGTTGGAACTCGGGGCAGATGACTATATGCCCAAACCATTTGAACCCCGTGAATTAGTGGCACGAATTCAGAGCGTACTCCGAAGAAGCGGAAAATCCGATGCACTAGATGTTCAAAAGTTTGGACACTTGACAATAGATTTCAGCCGGCAATTAGTGATGCTGGGTGATGTGGCTGTCCCACTTACCACCAATGAGTTCGCTGCACTTTCACTTTTATGCAAGTCACCGGGCAGGGTGATGGACCGCGATACAATTTTGCAGGAGTTGCGTGGTTTTGACTGTGATGCATTCAACCGTTCGGTTGACATCACCATGAGCAGATTGCGCCAAAAACTGGGAGACGACCCCAAATACCCCACCTTCATAAAAACCATCTGGGGAACCGGCTATGTTTTTATCGGCGTAGAGGAAACCAAAGGAAGTAATGAGACCAAGTGAAATTATAACATCCCTTTTCAGCAAACTCCTGTTGATTATTCTGTTGACCGGCTTTTTTATTAACCTTCTTGTGGCTGGATTTTTCATTCATGTCCTTCACAAAACCGCACGTGAACCTTACTTAAGAAATGTAATTAATTATGTCAACTATCTGATAGAAGACATGGGCGCTCCCCCATGTCTTGAAAGAGCAGAAGAAATTTCCCGGGAATACCTTTTGCATATTGCCTATGAAAGTCCGGAACTTTCCTGGTCGACTTCCAGATCAGCTTTTCAGATATCAACACACCGCTGGCGAACTATTTATGAAAGCAAGGGGGTGCAGGTCCGGCGGTCCCGGAGACGACATCTTGTTAGCGTTAACCACAAGTACGGACGTTTTACGTTCATGCTGGAGAGGGATTTCGGAATCGCTGCTAAGGACTATTCCAGGGTTGCCGTATTGATTTTTCTTCTGACAGTACTCCTTTGCTCCGCGTATTTTGCTATCCGCTTTTTACTAAAACCAATAAAATGGCTGCAAGAAGGCGTCAATCAGATCAGCAAAGGCAATTTAGACTATTCTGTACCCGGAGGGCGATCCAATGAATTGGGTCGGCTTGCAGAAGCATTTAATGAAATGACCAGGAGAATAAGGGATATGCTTAAGGACCGTGAGCAACTTCTTTTGGATGTCAGCCATGAGCTTCGAACGCCTCTCACACGAATGAAGGTTGCACTTGAATTTGTGCCGGAAGGCCGAGCTGAAAAGAGCATCCGTGAAGATGCCAACGAAATGGAGGACATGATCACGGCGATCCTGGAAGAAGCCCGGTTACGGAATGCTGCGGGTCGCATTGAACGAAGGGAAACAAACCTTAACAAATTGCTTGCGGATGTTGTCAAGGGCTATGTGAACAGGTCACCTGATTTAGAAGTTATAGTTCCGGATGATGATGTTTTACTAGAAGTGGAGCCGGAACTGGTTAAAATCGTATTGCGAAATATTCTAAACAATGCTTTTAAATATTCTGAGTCTGACGGCCCTCCCGTTAAGATTGTACTGAATCAAAAAGAAGAATTTACCATATTTACAGTAAGTGACAGAGGAATAGGGATATCGGAAGATGACCTGCCACACATCTTCGAACCGTTTTATCGGGTTGACAAATCACGCTCACGCAGGACCGGCGGATATGGAATCGGTTTGAGCATCTGTAAAACCATTATGGACGCGCATAAAGGTCAAATTGAAGTGGAAAGTGTTCCGGGAAAGGGCACGACAATGAAAATGATTTTTCCAAGGCAAGAAAAATTGTCCTAAGAAATTAACATGATCGATAAAAAGAAAAATGAATTTTATTAACCTTTTCATAAAATGGAGAAACCATGAGAATAAAAAAAATATTGATTATACTAGCTACGATTTTGGCTTTATGTACTTTTACTTCAGGTTGTGCTGTGCATAAACGGATGAAGATAGCGGAAAATGCAAAAACCGAGCTTGTTGGATTGTCAAAAACAGATCTTCTGTCATGTGCCGGCGTGCCTATGCGTTCAGAAACGATAGACGATATGGAATTCCTGACCTATGTGAGCGACTCAGGTAAACGCGTCTTTTTCAGCCGTTGTAAGCAGTATTGTGAGGTGACGTTTACCTTGCGGAATGGGGTTGTTGAAAAAATTTCCTATGCAGGAAATACAGGCGGACGATTTACAAAGGGGGAGCAATGCGCTTATGCTCTTGAACCCTGCATGAAGGTGGAAGACTGATTTAAAAACAGTTTGAAAAAAACTGCGCAAGTTAATATATTATATAACATGTGAAAAATTAGATCTTTAGCTGGTTTGCGCGAACTCAATAATTGTCCGGGTTCCCGCTTTTTCATTTCTGAATTATCAGAAGGGATAAAATATGGACTTATGGAGACTGAAAATATTTCGTAAGGTTGTTGATAATAACAGTTTTTCAAAAGCAGCAGATGCCATCAACCTGTCTCAACCCACCATCAGCAGTCACATAAAGGACCTTGAAAGTCATTTTGACTGCAAACTCATTGACCGACTTGAAAAAAAAGCTGTTCCTACGAAAGCCGGTGAACTGCTTTATTCTTATGCTGTCAGGCTGTTAAAACTTTATGAAGAAACTGAAACAGCTATGTCAGAGTTTCATGGTAAAATTAAAGGCCGCCTTGTTATTGGTGGGAGTACAATTCCTGGAGGGTATATTCTCCCTGAACTTGTTGGAAAATTTATGAATGAGTATCCGGAAGTTAGGGTTTCCCTAAGGGTAGGTGACACAAAAAAAATTATTAATGACATTATTGCAGGAACACTGGAATTTGGGATGGTTGGTGCTAAAACCAATGATAAACGGATTGAACAAATAAAATTGATCAATGAGGAGATGCGAGTTATCATTCCTGATGACCACAAATGGTCAGGGAAAAAATGTATCACCATTAAATCCCTTATTCGAGAGCCTTTTATCATAAGAGAAAGCGGATCAGGGACATTGATGGCATTACAAAGTAGTCTTGTAATTAAGGGATTAAGCGTTAAAAACCTGAATGTTGTTGCAGAGCTTGGAAGCACGGAATCAGTTATTAAGGGAATTAAGAGCAATATTGGCGTTTCGGTTCTGTCGCCACTGGCCGTAACTGAAGAATTAAAAGCCGGAACCCTGAAAGCCCTGGCTATAAATGGATTGAATCTTGAACGAAAGTTTTACCTGGCCAGATATAAAAATCGAAGTGAATCTCCTTTAGGCAAAACATTTAGAATGTTTATTGAACGTAGTCTTCTGTCAAATCATTCAAAGAAAACTGATAGTTGATTACAACCTTATTCGGAATCCAAATCAATCCAAAATTTATCTGTATAATTATTGATGATCTCGTAAAAAGTCCCAATTCCGTTGCTTTAATTAAAAGGATAGTGGCGACCGATAAGATGCCAGTTGAGAAACATTTTTAAGTTGTTTGAAACAATGAGTCAAGCCAGTAGGCCGGCATGTTAAAAGCCAAATTAGTTATGATGTCAGCGATTTAAGAAATTCGGTATCAGTGTCAGTGTTGAAGATTTAAAACTATTATCTTAAATTTGCATTTATATTCCAATAAAAAAAATAGAAAATATGCGTTTTGAGTATAAGCGATTAAATGGTAAAGATTATAAAGTAAAACAGCGGTTTGGTAAATTTTATTATTGCCTAACTGGATGCCTTGTCTATATCGATAATGTTTCGTCCGCCAATATACTCGCGTGTCTGATAACTTGTAATACCCATAAGTTTTTTTGTGATAGTGCCCATTCTCTCAACCTGTGTTTTTACCTTGGTGATCATTTCAAAAACCGGATCATCTTTTTTCATATCCATGAGTATGATTTCAGTAGCCCCTGAAATATACTGGAGTGGTTGATTTAGCTCATGGCAGATACTGCCCGACATTTCAAGTGCGCCTTGAAGCCTTTCCTTTTGTGTTTTGTCGTGTTCAGCCTGCTTTCTCCATGAAATGTCGGAAATCGTGATGACAGCCTGTTTTTGATAATTAGATGGGTCCTTACAGCTTAATTTTAAATTGCCCGTAAAAATGTCTCCATTTTTTCTCTGGAAAAGCGCATCGCTTACTATGGGTATATCATTTTTCAGGTTTTCGATAATCATCTTTTCAATACGATTGTGTTCTTCAGTAGATGGAAAAAATATTTTTAAATTTTTATCCAGATAGTTTAATTCGTTTTCAAATTCGAATATTTTACACATGGCCTCATTGGCCCATTCAATGGTACTGTTTTTAATGAGACATATGCCAATCGGTGAGGCGGTTAAAATATTAGTTTGTATTTCATTGCTTTGCCTCAGGTCTTGTTCGGCACGCTTGCGCTCCTCATTTTCTTTTTCTAGCTCCAAGGTGCGTTGTTTTACAAGATCTTCAAGATGGTAACGGTATTCATTAAGCTGTTCATTGGCTTGATGAAGAGAGGATGAAAGGCTGTAAGCTCTTAATGCTGAAGTGATCGAAGTGATAAGTTTCTTGGCGTTAAACTCGGTTTTAGACTTGTAGTCATTAATGGCGTATTTGGTGATCACCTCATGCTCCGGCGCCTGCCCGGGCTGGCCTGTATTAAGGACAATTTGTACAATATTATTTTTCAATTCTTCTCTGATATAACGGACAACTTCAAGGCCTGCATCATCTGTTTCCATCACAACATCCAGAAGAATAAAGGCAATATCATTATTGTCGCGGACAAGCTGTTTTGTTTCTTTGCCTGAATAAGCGTTCAAGAACTTAAGTTTTCGTCCTTCAAATGAAAAGTCGTCCAGAACAAGCTTGGTAACCGTATGTATTTCTTCCTGATCATCGGCAATAATAATTTTCCACTCAGGCAGGACAAGATTTTCCTGCTGTTCCTCGGCTGCTTGATCATCGGTCTCTTTTTTAAAAATAAGATCATTCCCGGCATCAGGGAATGAATCTTTGTTGTCTGGCATTAACTGTCTCCTGTTATCAGAAAGAGTGGCGATATAGTTTTTTTATATGAAAAATAATAAATCATGAAATGTGGTTACTATATATTTTCAAGGCGCGATGCGTTGTGAAATTAAAGGGGGCGCAAGATGCATGCCCCGGAAGGGCATATAGCCCCTTCCTCAATAAATATTTATCGCGCAATAAAAATAAGTGATTGGTGCCTAAATGTCAAGAAAACATTATACTACAGAAGGCACCTGATTTTAAAATCATTAATAATCTCGAAGGTTACTGTTAAAACTTGACATAACCAGATATTAGGAGCTATATCAGAAAGAAAAATCGGTTTTTTTACTTCAACCCTTTTTTGCTTCTTGTGTTATTAGCATGAATAAAAAATTAATTATTGCGCTTGTTATTTCAGCCCTCCTGGCAGCAGGATTTCTGTATGTCAAAGATATGAAGAAGAGCGAAAAGGATGAAGGAAGAAAGGCCGAGGCTTTTAAAAAGATGACCGAGATTGGAAAAAAAATGCCCAAGGCCGGTCTGATAAAGATGGGATCGGCTTTAAAAACGTATTACAGTGAGCATAACCAATATCCTGCACAGTTAATGGATCTTTATCCGAATTATATCCCTGTTAAAGAATTTATTGAAGAACTGGACTGGTATTATGAGCCCAGAGGCGAAGATTTTTTTCTGAGCAAGACTGTGGAAAGGGGTTCTCAAAAATATGCCGCGTCTATTGACCAGGAACTTATCCCCAGAGACGGAAAAACGGTTTTAATCGCATCTGTTGATATGAAACAGCAGCCGGGAGACGATACGCAATCAGGCAGTGAGGTTTTTGACCTCAGCATATTGAAAACAGCGCAGCTGGCTATGTCTGAGATCGTGGAAGAGGAGAAGAAGCCTGAGTTTATTATAAGGAGACCTGAGATTCTTTCGGTAACCGAGGGCGAGATAGGTACTGATATTCAATCTGAAATGGGCAAGAGGTTTTTTGTATGGAGGAATAAAAACGGAGCTTTAGGTTTTGGTAATGTCTCATACCCGGACTCAAACAGGCTGTCAATTTATGATGATACCAGCTGGGTTGATATCAAGAAGCCATTGCCCAGGGAACGAAAAAACGCAAAGTCGGGCGAAGATAAACCGGGGAAAGATAAAATGGGTAAAAAGAAGGATAGTGAGAGTATGGCATTAGCATACGGCAATGACTATCTGATTTGGAAATATAAAGATGGCAGGCTGGGAGTCGGAAATATTCAATATCCTGATACTGAAAGTCCATTAATATACATGGATGGAAAATGGATGAGCATGAAGCCTAAAAATGGCGTGCCAAAAACTGTCTCACCTGAAGTGGAAAAATGGGAGGAAAAAAAGAAGTATGGTGATGAAGTTCCAGAGTACAGCAATAAGTACCTGGTATGGAAATATAAAGACGGCAGGATCGGCGTCGGCAATGTTCAGTATCCTAGTGTCGGGGACACGGCAATATACGTAGATGGAAAATGGGTGAACACAGAGCCTGAAAGCAAGAATCTCAAGACCCCTTCACCTGAAGCCGGGGAAGCCAGAGAAAGAAAAGATAAAAATGATGATGCCTTAAATTTTGGCGATAAGTACCTGGTATGGAAATATAAGGACGGCAGGATCGGAATGGGCAATGTTCAGTATCCGAAAGTTGATGAAATAGCACATATTTGGGTTAACGGCACCTGGCAGAAGGTAGTAAAAAGAGCTATTCCGAATTCTCAGTAGAATATTGCTAAAAATCTTATGGTTAAGGCCTGCCTAAAGAGGAAGGAAAAATATGTTTAAAAGAGTGAAAAGGGCTGACGGTTTCACGTTGCTGGAGCTTCTAGTTGTGATGGGTATTTTAGGTATTCTCACTTCAACCAGTATGCTCTATTTCCTTGATATGCTGAGATCGAGTCGGGATACCGCTGCTCTTTCAGATGCAAGCAGCTTGATAATAGTGGTGAATGCTACTTTTTCTGGTGATGAAAGTGTCGATTTTACGGCGCGAAATGGACAACAGCTGGGCGTTGCTGATGCTGTGGGAGTGGCAAGGAATTCGATATTTACATTGTCAAGAGGAGTCATGATAGATTTTACAGCCGGGTTTAGCAATATGTGCTTTGGAATAACTAGTGATAATCCCGGTCAGTTTGTCGCCAGCCTTTACCATTCAAGCGGAACACCCGGAAGAGAGGTTCACATTTGGATTGATGAGGTGACTCATACACAGGACTTTATTGTCTGGTAACGCTAAATAAAAAAGAAGAATAAAAACAAATGACAAAGATAAAAACACTTACTTTATTGATCCTGTTGTTAACTCTTGCATTTCCATTCAGTTCCTACGGAGAAAGACTCGGGTTTGAAATTAACGCCAATACTTCTGATGTTGAAGGAAAAATTGATGTCAAAATTCCGCATTATGAAGCCGATCTGTTTGCCGGAGTCGGTGGTCTTTACAGTGAAGATAACTATTTCATTTCAAACGTTAATTTTTTCCTGCGCGATGAGGTCTTTTCTCCAGCATTGACACTCGGCCTTGGATTTAAAGGGATATACGGTATAGTTGAAATTGATGATACTGATTATGATCTGGCTTCATTTAATTTCGCTCTCTTTGGCAGATACGATTTCCGCAGGGATAATTACCAGTTGCCGATTAGTGTC
>CAZTYY010000132.1:0-9228 GCA_964617785.1 uncultured Desulfobacterales bacterium
ACCTTGACGAAATGCTAAAATTTGCATCGCTTCACTGTTAAGCGCTGAATCCATTTTAGCTTCCATGAAATAACCCAAGGTTGAACCACCTATAACCAATCCGTCCAGAGGCGTGTTCCAGTGTATTTTTCCTGAATAGGCTTGTTCTATATCTATTTCTGTTGTGTCGATACTGACCAGTTTAATATCTTCGTCATTTGCCAGTTTATTTTGTAAAATAGCTATCTGGTCTAAAGCCGGGGTTTCGTACTCATCGGATATTAAGGGTGCAAAAGCACTCAATGCACCTGCTGCTTGTGCAAGTTGTGCAGCAGTAAAGAGCGTGTCCGGACCAATGCTTCCCAACGGCCACTGATCCTCGGCAAGCCGTGCCGCGCCTTTATCAGGAGCCATGGAGATGGTGCCATACTGACCGTCATAGGACAGACTGCCCACCTTTCCCATCGGAATCTCACCATAAATACCCATTCCCTGAATAAGGGTTGAGGATTCCCGCCAGGCTTCATTATATACACTCTGCGGCAGAAAGACGTTTGTACGAATCATATCAATATCTCTGGTTTCATTGTACAGGCCATGTACTAATTTCATGTTACCTGCACGGACACTTAACCAGTCTTTAAACCTGTAATCCGCAACCGCCCAGTCCAGAATCACTTCGTTATTGCCTATTGTCCCCATATCACGGGCAAAAAACTGAACACCAATACGAAGTCGTTCTGTGATGTCAGTAGAAAAGTTTATCCCCATTTCATTAAACTGGGGAGTCCCCTCTTCTGTACTGGCAAGAAAGTTGTTATAATTACTCCTTAGATATCCCTGGGAAATAAAACCGTGTATATCGACATTATCCAACATGTCAAATTCCATAGCCAGACTACCTGTACTGTATGAAACAAACAGTAAAAACGATATTAGAAAAATAATTTTTTTCTTCATTGTAAGGCCTCCAGAATATTATCTTTTAAAACCCGGGACATCAAATTTGCATGGGCAATTGGATATCCGGGAGAATTTGCTGCAAACTGGTAAATATTCAAAATCAACATCATTGACAATTCATCCTTGTTAAAAGTTGATCGTGAGCACTTTTACGCCATCGGTGGCTGCACTTGTTGAGATATAACCGATAGCACCTGATGTGTTTGCCACATATTCAATCATATCTTTCTCTACTTTAAAAGATATAGGCCGCCTGCCTTTTCCCGTAAAAACCTGTTTTTTCCAAAACCGCCCGTATTGCGCCGGAGTTCTTTTAACATATTCGCGAAGGAAATCTTTGTGTACTCCATTACTGTCCAGGAGAACGAAATTGATCTTTTTGTTGTCACCCCACCTTGTCTTTTTACCAATAAATATTTGTTTAACGTCATTGTTAGTCAAAGAATCTACCGACACACTTTTATTCGAAATTATCAATACATCACCGGCAGACCCTGAACTCGGAAACGAGAAAAGCAATCCCGCAATCGCCGCAATTACCAATCCGACTGTCAGGTTTCGATTCATACCCTCTCTCCTTTTTTGATTAATTAATGTCTGTTCTGAAACAGTTGCCAAAATATTCGTCTATAATGACCAACAACCTACCCTCGAAAACTAAAATGCCTTTTTTTTTAAACCACAACATAAAGTGACTGTCAACAATAAATTATACATCATAAGCTATATTTGATATATCAAAATTGACGCAACCTTCGCACTGAAAGCTTACTTGCCATGACTGTTAACCTGTGTTAATTGTGTATACATATTAAATTGACAGATTTATAAACAAATCGCAGCTGATCGCAGCTAACGATAAAATTTTCGACCCTTTATTATCGGAGTGTTGTAATTTGAAAAAAATTGCCTTTGTTCTTGTTTCCATCCTTGCTGCCCAGTGCATTTTCATGCTTCCTCCACCAATAATCGAAAGTGTCCATGCAGGCCAATCAAACATTGCCAAAGCAAAAAGCCTTTTGAAACGCGGCATCATCAGCGGCAAACAAGGCAACTATGATGAGGCGATAGCGAATTTCACCAAAGCATTAGAATTGAATCCTCGCCTGAATGAAGCCTTTTTAAACAGGGGCATCGCGTGGAGCAAAAAAGAGGATCGTCAAAAAGCGATACAGGATTTTGACAAAGCCATAGAATTAAACCCAAAAAATACTAAAGCGATCTATTACCGAAGAATTGCCATAGAAGAAACAGATAAATCCCTGAACCTTGAACTTCCTGAAAAACAACTGAATTCTGACAACTGGTATGAAAGGGGAATAGAAAAACTTAAAAACAAGCTTTATGATCAGGCGATAGCTGACTTCAACGTTGCCATCGAAATAAAGCCCGATCATGCCGAGGCCTTTTTCCATAAGGCTATTGCCTGGGATATGAAAGGTGATCCACACAACGCAATCACTGATTTCACAAAGGCCCTTGAAATCGATCCCGGCTATGAAGAAGTTTATGCATATCGAGGCATTGCAAAGGACAAAGCCGGAAACCACGACCTGGCCATTGCAGATTACAACAGGGCGATAGAACTTAATCCTGACAATGAGAAACTTTACTATTACCGCGGATTTTCATGGGACAAGAAAAACTCTTTTGACCAGGCCATTGCAGACTATAACATGGCTATCAAACTAAACCCGCTATATGCCGAAGCATATAGCTATAGAGGTCTTGCATATTTTAAAAAAGGAAATGTGGACCAGGCGATATCCGATTACAACAAAGCCCTTGGAATAAACCCCCTTCTCACCACAGCCTTAAATTTCAGGGGTGTCGCATGGGGGAAAAAGGGAAATATAAAAAGAGCTGTCAACGACTTTAACAAAGCTGTTAAAATAGACCCAAAATTATTGGGGAAACAGGTATTAACACCGGTTGTCTCGAACGAGTTGGAAACAAATTTAGCCTCCATCCCTGAAAAACACCTCGGAGCTGAAGATTGGCTGAATATTGGGATTGCCAGGATGAAAAATGATAATTACGATGAAGCAATCACTAATTTTAATAAAGCCATTAAAATAAATCCAGCTTTTTCAGAAGCTTATACAGCGCGTGGTGCAGCATGGATTAAAAAAGATCAGTTTAATAAAGCGATAAATGACCTGAATAAAGCTCTGGAAATAAATCCCGGTCTGCCGGAAGCTTATAAACAAAGGGGCATTGCATGGGAGAAAAACGGTGCCTTTGACCAGGCCATAAAAGATTTAAGTAAATCTTTAACACTTGATCCACGTTCACCGGAAAGTCTTACCCATCGAGGCATCACATGGGATCGCATCGGCAAAATCGAAAATGCAATAACGGATTATACACAGGCAATAGAATTAAACCCCGACTATGCAGCGGCTTATAAACAAAGAGGCATTGCATGGGGAAAAAAGGGCGACCTTCCAAAAGCCATTGAAGATTACAATAAATCACTTGAATTAACAAAAGATTCAGATACAAGCCAACCGGGAAATACCCTTGAAGTAAGCGGCGGTAAAACTGAACTTGCGGATAAAGAATTTGACGCATCAGAACAATTCAGGATTGGGCTTTCCTGGGGCAAGAAAGAAGATTACGACAAAGCCATCGAATTTTTCACCCGGTCAATCAATACGAACCCCAATTTTGCCAAGGCTTATTATAACAGGGGACTGATATGGATCATTAAAAAAGAATATAATCAGGCAATCGCTGACTTAAATAAAGCTGTTGAAATCAATCCCAGTTATGAAAAAGCCTACAATCACCGTGGTGAAGCCTGGCACGGATTAAAAAAATATGACCAGGCCCTGGATGATTTCAACAGGGCTATTAAAATCAATATGCGATACGCGGAAGCTTATTACAATCGAGGCGTGACTTGGACAAAAAAAAATGAATATGAAAGAGCCCTTCTGGATTTCAACAAGGCCATAGGAATCAACCCCCGATATGCCGAAGTGTATAACCAGCGCGGAATAATCTGGGACCATAGCGGAGACCATGAAAGGGCTGTTGAAAATTATAATACTGCCCTTGAATTAAACCCCCAGTATGCAGCTGCATACTTTAACAGGGGGCTGGCATTGCAAAATCTTAATCAACCAGACAGGGCGATTACGGATTACACAAACGCCATCTCGATCATTCCGGAACATTCCATGTCTTATACCCAGCGTGGCAGCGTATTGGCAATGAAAGGTGAATATACAAATGCGATCAGGGACTTTAACAGAGCAATTGAATTAGACCCGAACAGTTCAGAAGCTTATTGCAATAGAGGCATTGCATGGAACAGCCGGAATGAAACAGATCGGGCTATACTTGATTTCAACAAAGTGCTGAAGATCAACCCGACTCATTCTGAAGCCTTTAATAACAGGGGAACTGCATGGACAAAAAAAAACAATCTAAAAAAAGCAATTCTTGATTTTAACAGAGCGCTGGAGCTTGACCCGAAAAATGCGGATGCTTTATGCAACAGGGGGGTCGCCTGGAGAAAAACAAAAAATGATGAACGGGCAATGACTGATTTTAACAAAGCTCTGGAAATAAATCCTCGTTTTGCCAAAGCTTTTTATAATCGTGGCATTTCATATAATGATATAGGAAAATATTACCAAGCCATTGCGGACTATAATATGGCGATTAAAATAGACCCTGACAATGCAAAAGCATACAACCAGAGAGGAATCGCATGGAATAACAAAAACAATATGGACCAGGCCATATCAGATTATAATAGAGCCATTGAAATTGATCCTCTATATGTTGCAGCCTTTTTCAACAGAGGACTCGCATGGGATAAAAAGAAAGACTTTAAAAAAGCAACCGGCAACTTTACTAAAGCAATCGATTTATATCCGAATAACTCCATGAGTTATCTACAGCGCGGCATTTTGTTTAAAAAACAGAATAAATACAAAGAAGCAATTGCTGACTACAGCAGCGCTATTAAAATCGACCCTTTGTTTGAAGAAGCATACTTTAACCGTGCAATCGCATGGGGAATGGAAAATGATTATGACCAGGCGATAAGGGATTATTCGGAAGCAATAGGCATAAACCCCAATTATGCTGAAGCCTATTATAACAGAGGACTTGCATGGGAATATAAAGGCAACATGGGACGTGCGATTGCAGATAATAACAGGGCCAAGGCACTGAATTCACATTTTGCGAACAGCTCCTATGAAAGTAAGATTGAAGCCATAGACGCTGCCGGCTCGCCTGAGGGAACGGAAATCAGCAGGAAAACCAAAACCATACTCGATAATGGGCTCAAATGGAGCAGAAAAGGTGAATATGAGAAAGCAATTGAAGAATATAAAAAAGCAATCCTAATAAGCCCGGAATATGCATCCGCATACTTTTATAAGGGACTTGCACTGTATAATAAGGGCGCACTTGAACAGGCTTTAAAAGATTTCAAGAAAGCACTAAAGCTCGATCCTGCAAACAACGACTACCAGCGAATTATGTCAAATGTCAACGCAAAGCTTAAACAAAAAAAAAAGAAAAGTGAGCAGTAAAACAAGCTTTCAACGGGTAGCGCTATCTAATAAGACAAAGGCTTAATCCGGGAAAATAAGTAACGACAAGAAGCAGTGCAAAAAGAAGCAATAGGTAAGGCATGGATGCCCTGTAAAGAAGGGGCACAGGTTTTTGAAATTTAAGGCTTGCGATAAAAAGATTCATACCAACAGGCGGTGTGGAATATCCGATTTCAAGATTTAAAAGAAAGATAACGCAAAGATGCACAGGGTCTACACCGTACTGCAGGGCTACAGGAACAATGATCGGAACTATAATGACGATAGCGGAAAAAATATCCATTATGCAGCCTACTGCGAGCAGAAAAATATTCAAACCGAAAAGAAAAACATATTTGTTTTGAGTGATTTCAGTCAAATAACCCAATATCAAGTTTGGAATCTTTTCATCCACGAGATACCCGGTAAATCCAAGGGCAAAGCTTAAAATAACGATTATCGACCCTGACAGGACAGCGCCTTCCACGATTATACCCGGAAGCTGCCTGAAAAATTTAACTTCTTTTAAAATAAAACATTCCACTATCGTAACGTAAACCGCAATAACTGCCGACACCTCGGCTATTGTGACAAATCCTCCGTAAATACCGACCACAATCAAAGCAAAGACCGGCCATTCCCAAACAGCAGCAGTAAACGCTTTCCAGATGCCGAGGTGGGAAACCTCCTGGCTGACAGGTCGCCCCCTTTTCTTGTTGAGTGAATAATCTTTGCAGAATGAATAAAAAGATAATACCGCAATCGACAAAACACCGGGAATAAGTGCTGCTGTAAAAATTTCCGAAATATTGATCTGTGCCACAACGCCGTAGAGAATAATCGGCAGACTGGGTGGAAACAATAGTCCCAGACTACCGGAAGTGGTCAGAAGACCAAGAGAAAAAGTTTCAGAGTATTGCTCCTTAATAAGTATGGGATATAGAATACCGCCTATGGCAACGATAGTAACACCGCTTGAGCCTGTCAATGCTGCAAAAAAAGCACATCCTAACACAGCCGCAATCGCCATGCCACCCGGCACTCTGCCGGTTACGGCCCTTAAAAAATCCATTATTCTGACAGGTGCATTGCTTTCTGTCAGCAGGCATCCTGTGAATGTGAACATGGGGAGGGCCATAAGAACAGGCATGGATGCCAGCCTGTTCATTTCAATTAGGACCATCTGGATAGAAAGTGGATCAAAGTCAATAAAATAGAAACATACAATTGAAAGGCCTGCTATGACGGTAAAAAGAGGTGCTTCGAGAAGAATAAAAATGAGAAGAATAATTATCGTTGTAAAAAAAAGGTTCATTCTTTAATAAAAATCCCATTAAGGCTTTCAAGTATGCCCGTAAAATAACGGAAACATGTCAGGCCGAAAAAAATGGGAAAAATCACGGAAAGCCAGCCACGGGCACCAAAAATACTGATCTCGTTTTCTACGAATTGAAAAGAAGCGATTAAAAGAATCCCGGTAATAATGATTCCGAAAGAAGAGACCAAAAAGTATGAGAGCTTTTGAAATTTTTCAGGGCAGTACCTGAGAAAGAGCTCCAACCTGAGATGACGCTTTTTTTTCATTGCTACGGTTGCGCCTAAAAATGCTGTCCAGACAACAAACACCGGTGAAAACTCAAGGATTTTATCAAAAGAAACCTGAAAAAGATTACGGGAAATTATGTTAAAGGTCACACCGACAACAAGTGCCGAAAAAAAAAATACAACAAGAAATTTTTCACATGCAAAAAGAAAGTTGTCAATTGTTTTAATTAACTGCATGATCCTTGCCGTCAGACGCCCGATACTCGGCACGAAGGGTTCTGAGAATATCTTTTATTCTATCGAAGATTTCTCTTGAATAGAGATCGGGTATACTGCTTTCATAAGTCTTGGCTGCATTTTTCTCAAACAACCTGATCTGCTCCTCGGGCGGTGTAACAAACTTTACACCGGCTTCCGATAAAATAGATCTTGCTTCCTTATTTGAGCCGCGGGTTAATTTAACAAGTTCGTGACAATATTTTTTTGTGAGCTGTTTTATTATCTTCTGATTTTTTTCAGACAAATTATTGAAAACTCTTTTATTCATTATAAAACCACCGGTTGAATTCACCATCGGATAATCAAGCATGTATTTGATTCGCCAATACCATTGAAATGCAGCGGCGGCCACAGGAACAGAGTAAAATGAATCTATCATGCCTGTTTCAAGGCCTGTGTTCACATCTGCCACATGGAGCGGGTATGTCTTGATTCCAAACGAATTAAAAAAGGTTTCCGCAACCTTGTCGCCTGTCCAGAGCCACATCCTTATATCACTGAGGCTTCCGGGCTCGGATATATTTTTTTTGGAAAAAAAATATACAAAGCCGCCGTCAATATATCCAAGGAAGACATACCCTTTTTCTTCAAACCCCTTTGCAAACCCATCATAAAGCTTTTCCTTGACAACATCTACTTCTTCAAGGTTTCTGAACAGCAGCGGCGCCTCAAGAATTCTGATCTTCGGTTGAAGAATGCCAAGCCCGACCCCGGAAAATCCGGCTGCCTGGATTCTGTTTACCCTCATTTTACGGATCACATCAGATTCATCGCCGCTCACGCCTCCAGCATATATTTTCAGTTGGACTTCTCCCCCTGTTTCCTCTGCGACATCATCCGCCATCATCCGTAGTATATTTGTCCACGGGCTGCCCTCCGGCATCACGGATGCGACTTTAATAATTGTTGTTTCAGCAATAGCATTTACTGCAAATCCAAAGGATGCAAGAACAGCGACCAAAATCGTAACTTTCCTTAAAAATTTATTCATTATTTTCTCTCTTTTATTCAAAAAGAATATCTGTCGCCTCAAGATATATCTTCGCACGCTCTTTAGCGACAATATTCAACATGCGATATTCTTTCCCGTTCCAGGAACATTCTATGATTTTCTTTAATACCTTTTCGAATTGCTCACGTTTTTGGTTCTGGTAAAGATAATAACGTGCGTACTGGAGATCTGTATGCAAAAAGTTTTTGCCGGCAATCTCCCTGTGCTGTTTGTAACACTTCAATGCAAGCTCAGGGTTGCCGCCGAGCATCGGCGGGACAGAAGAATAAATTGTCATCAAATTAAGATAAGCGCCGCCATAATAGTATTCAGGCTCAAGGGTTGCGATCCTTTTCATTGCTATTTTGGCAATATGCAGCCTTGAAATCGCTTTTACCGATTCCTTATTGACATTAATATATGCGGTTAAGTTGATGCCATACCAGAAAAGAGCCGGCACATCATCTTTTTCAAGGCTATTAATAAAGTCATCAGCAAAAGAGACATTCTTAAGTTTCTCGATACATCCGGGATGTCTGACCTCAAGCGCTTTCAGGCCATAATCCATACCTTTTCTATAGTTACGGCTGACCTCATTCCTGAGCTGTGCAATCTCCATCTTTCCTTTTTTGTATCCATCCACTTCAAAGACAGCCGCCTCCAGTTTGCCCTCTAAAAGCGCATATGTATAACTGAAGTAAGCTTTGGACAAGAGTACAAGCATGCGGTAGTTCTCAGGATCATTTGCGAGAAGAGCTTCAAGATTTACAAGGTTTCCCGGTGCTGCCTTTTCAAGAAGTTCGATGTTATCATATTCATTTTCAAACGACGTTAACGCTATATCGGCCATATCGACAACGTCATTAATCATAATCTTTCTGTAGGAACAGGCAGACAGACAGAGAACAATAATAC
>CAZTYY010000133.1:0-9220 GCA_964617785.1 uncultured Desulfobacterales bacterium
CATAACCCAATCCGGGAAGGATACCCGTAGTTTCATATTCTCATTGTGTGTGGGATATCCTCCAAAAAGTAAAGATCAGACCATATAATCTTTTTCTTCTGAATCTGAAAAAGTTGAGATTTTTAGGCAGAATTTTTAATTTTTCGGGTACCGATTCTTAGAAAAAGGTTCTAAATCGACTATTAATCCTGAGTTTTCTATATGGTTTTTATTTCAACTTGCAACTTGTTGGAAATATAATGCATTATTCCATCGTCAAACTGTAATTCTTATTCAATAAATCCAAATGCGTCTGGCTTATTTCACTGCTCTGGTTGACGAAACAGGCTGAAATGTCGTATGATTTTATCATTCCAGTTCAGGATAATCGATAACAGGAGCGTTTGGCCATGAAATGTGACGATGATCTTCGCGATATGCTCAGACGAATAGACGGCAAGGGATACAAGGCGTATAAAGGCATCAAGGGTAAATACAGTTTTAAAGCATATCACCTGATTATCGATCACGTACAAGGCGATCCATTTTCAACACCCAGCCGGGTCCGCGTAAGGGTCGAGCGGAAGCTGTCCGGCTTTTGTTCGGATACTACATCGACCAAAAGCAGGGAAATTGGCCTTCGTGATTTGTTAACCAGGCAGTTTTTTCAGCAGGCCAATGCCTTTTCCGGCAAGAATCGCGGACTTGGTAATTCAGGCCTGATAACGATTTACAAACCACTCCAGGAAATAATAGATCGCAGCGCCATGATCATCAAAGATGATTTTATTGAGGTCCGTTTTGTGATGGGGCTTCCGGCATTGGGTCGAAAGATATCCGGAAAAAATGCGGATGCCATGTTCTTTGAAGAGCTGCCCGAAATTGTTCGATCATCGCTTTTTGCGGATCGTTTCCAGGCCGATGATATTTATCGGCATGTGGAAACCGCGGAAGATGCAGACTTTTTGCGGGACCAGTTGAAACCGATGGGACTCATCGCGTTTATCGCTGACGGCGCGTCTCTGCCCAGGGCCAGCGGCATCGATTCGGCACCCCTTGCAAAAGATGAAGCAGCCTTATTCAAATCTCCGGCGTCTTTGTCAGTGGAAGTTAAGCTTCCCAATCGCGGCACCATCACCGGCATGGGTATTCCGGAAGGTGTTTCGCTGATTGTCGGCGGCGGGTATCATGGCAAGTCGACGCTTTTGAATGCTATTGAGCTGGGCGTTTATAATCATATCCCCGGCGATGGCAGAGAGCTTGCCGTGACCGTAGAGGGTGCGGTCAAGATTCGCGCATCAGATGGGCGACATATTGAGAAAACTGATATATCGCCGTTTATCAACAATCTGCCGTATGGGAAGGACACGATTGCATTTTCAACCGGGAATGCCAGTGGTAGCACATCCCAGGCTGCCGGCATATTAGAAGCTATGGAAGTCGGGGCCACGGCGCTGTTGCTGGATGAAGACACGTCGGCAACAAATTTCATGATTCGCGATTTTCGCATGCAGCAGCTGGTGGCAAAACAGCATGAGCCGATCACACCGTTTATCGATAAGGTCAGGCATCTGTATTCTGAAAGAGGAATTTCCACCATATTGGTCATGGGCGGTTCCGGCGATTACTTTTCCGTGGCCGATCATGTGATCCAGATGACCGGGTACCTGCCGTCTGATGTGACCGAATCAGCTCAACAGATTGCCAAAGAGGTGATCACCGGGCGACGGGAAGAGGGCGGCGGCGTGTTCGGAGCCATACAGCGCCGGATTCCGGAAAAGCGCAGTTTCAATCCGTTTCGCGAGAGGCATAAAATGAAAATAGGAGCCCGGGGACAGCGGGAGATTCTCTTTGGAAAAACAGTGATCGACTGCCGCGACCTGGAGCAGATCGTGGAAGAGGCTCAGGCCAGCGCTATCGGGTATGCCATTCATTATGCAACCCGATACATGGATGGCAGACGCACACTGCGGGAAGTGCTTGAGAGGGTCATGGCAGATCTTTCTGAAAACGGACTCGATATCCTCCCGCCCTGGTTGACCGGAGATCTTGGATGGTTCCGGATGTTTGAGCTGGCGGCTGCCATTAACCGAATGAGAACACTGATGGTTCGGCACAGGTAATAACATTGATGGCATACATTACTCTTGACAAAAAAATTGTGATTTAACAGAATGGGTAAAGTTTATATTTTAAGGTGCAGACATTCAAAAATTGTGCTAACTTTATTCAGTCTTTTTTGCGACACCTCACTCTGGCTCAGCTCATCATCTTAATATTTTTATTAGAAAGGCAAAAAATGGAACCTCAAGTAAAACAGAAGGGTAAAATTCTTTCCAAAACCCAGAAACAGACTTCTATGGAAAAAGCAACCGACATGGATCACAGGAAGGAAAGGGAGGTATTGTTAAGCGTTCTGAACGATCTTGAGGATGGCTACTATGAAGTCGATTTGAATGGCAATTTCACATTCTTCAATGACTCCATGTGTAAATTAACGGGATATCTCAGGGAAGAGTTGAGCGGTATGAACAATCGCCAGTACATGAGCCATGAAAGTGCTAAAGCTGTTTTAAAAGATTTTAACCGTGTTTATACCACAGGAGAATCCGTAAAAGGACTTGAATTTGAAATCATCCAGAAGCAGGGAGAAAATCGATTTGTGGAAGGATCGATATCTTTAATTCTTGATGGGAATGAGAAGTCTTCAGGTTTCAAGGGCATTGTAAGAGATATTTCAAGGCGAAAGATGACCGAAGATGCCTTGCGCCGGTCGGAAAAAGAATACCGACTGCTCGTGGAGAATGCAACAGAAGGAATTCTTATTGTCCAAGATGGCATAATTAAATATGCAAATCCTCAATTTTTAGCGCTTATCGGATATTCGGAAGATGAGCTTGCAAGCCGCCCATTCATAGAATTTATGAGGCCTGATGATCAAGACAGGATGATAGATGCTTACTCAGCGATACTTAACGGAAAGAAAGCTGAGGATCTTTTTTCATTTAAAGCTGAGAGTAAAAATGGAAATGTATTGCTGTTTCAGGCAAAGGAGGTCCTTGTTACATGGAGGAGGAGACCCGCGGTCCTGACCTTTTTAAGGGATATGACATCTCAGGACATGCTTGAAGCCAGGCTTAAAAATGCTCAGAAGATGGAAGCCATTGGGACATTAGCAGGAGGGATAGCCCACGACTTTAACAATATTCTCGGGTCTATAATGCTTAATTCTGAACTTGCGCTGGATGAGTCGGAAGAAGGAAGCGAAATCGGTTACTCGTTGAGGCAGATTTTGCAGGCCAGCCATCGTGCCAAAGATCTGGTTGAACAGATACTGACATTCAGCAGGAATTCTGAGGTGGACAAACGGCCTTTGAATATCAGTTCTATTATCAAGGAGACCGCTAAGATGATGCGGGCTATGTTTCCTTCAACTATACTTATTCACCTGGAAGCTTCAGATGATTCAGGTTTGATTCTTGCCAATCTTACACAGATGCAGCAACTTTTACTCAACCTTTCTACGAATTCAGTGCATGCCATGAGTGAAAAGGGGGGCATACTGGAAATCTGCCTGGAAAATGTTACTCTGGACGTTTCCAAGGCTAAAAAATTAAATCTGCGACCCGGAAATTTTATTAAACTGACGGTGACAGATACAGGCCACGGCATTGCTTTAGACTTGCAGCAACGGATTTTTGATCCTTTTTTTACAACTAAAAATACGGGGGAGGGTACGGGACTTGGATTATCGGTTGTCCATGGGATTATTGAAAATCATGAAGGGGCTATAAAAATGGATAGCACACCGGGAAAAGGAACCGAATTTAATATTTTTTTCCCGAGGGTTGAGGAAGATGACAAGTCTGAAGAGATGGAGAGCAATTCACTGCTTGCCGACGGAAACAATCGAATTCTGTTTGTTGATGATGAGGAAGCTTTACGTGATGCCGGCGGCAGAATGTTGAAATGGATGGGTTATAGAGTGACGGTGGTCTCCTCAGGCATAGAAGCCTTGGATATCTTTAAGCAGGAATCTGGGGGAATTGACCTGGTGATTACCGATATGACCATGCCGGGAATGACAGGCGTGGAACTTTCCACCAAACTTCTTGAAATGCAGCCTGACATTCCGATTATTTTATGTACCGGATATCATGAAACAGTTACCCCGGAAAAGGCTAAGGCGTTGGGTATACGGGAATATGTATCCAAACCTTATTCCCAGAGTGATATGGCCAAAGTTATCAGGGATGTTTTGAGCCACAAATTAGGCGATGAGAAAGCCTAAAAGATTTCAGTTTTAGATAGAAAAGGTCTTAATTGGCTAAATTCGAAAGCCACTTTTTAATTTCAGTATTAAGCAGTTCATAGAAACGCTCAGAGCCTCCCAGTCCTTTTCTGCCGAAAAAATAATTGATTTCAAGAAATAGAGGCGTATTTTGCCGGGAATCTTTTTCAACTATAAAATCAAAACCAGCCAGGTTTATTCCTGTTTTTTTGCAAAAGGCTTTTGCCGCAGATACGGCTTGTTTTTGAATGTCAGGATCTCTATCCCGATCGATAATCCCATGGTTTGAAAGACCAGCTTTAAAAGTGTTCTGGTCCTTATTGACACGCCAATATGAAATAAATGTTTCACCGATAACCGCAACCCTCAGTACCCGGGGTGGAGATTTGATATGATCTTGTATCATGAATCCGCTTTGGCCCGATTTTTCAAAGCGGCTTGCCCTTACAATCATCTCTTTCAGTTCTGAACTTGATCGTATTAAAAAAACTGTTTCTCCTTCACCTCCCCAATCAAACTTGAAAACAAATGGAAACCGGAATTTCTGTAATAAGACAGATGCGTTTGGAAATTGTTTTTTAAACAAATCGACATTCTTAAATGTTTTGGTTTTAGGGATGGGCACGCCTTCTTTTTTAAACAGCTTGATTTGGCCTGATTTACCCGGAAATTCAAATCTTGCGTGATAGTTGGGGAAAATATACTGGCTGTTGGCACTGGCCATTCTGTAAAGGGATTCCCGGCATCCCTGCGGCAGGATGACAGCACTTGCTGCCTTGGCTGCTTTTAAATCATTTGAGTCGGGCTGTCTCCCGGCACAAATGATATTAACGTCTGCTTCAAAGCATGGATGAAAGGATAGAATCATGGTTTTTAAATTAAAAGCAGTCTGTCGTCAGTAACCGAATTTCCGAATCGCTTTTGTATCCCTGCTCCAGTTTTTCTGAACCCTTACGAATAGTTTCAAAAAGACTTTTGCTCCCATCATGGTTTCAATGTCTTTTCTTGCCTGCTCACCGATTTCTTTAAGCTTGCTCCCTTTTTTACCGATGATAATGCCTTTTTGCGAATCACGTTCAATGTGAATCACCGCAGAAATTTTGACCAGGCCATTTTTTTCTTCGAAGAAACTGTCAACGGTTACGGCGGTTGCGTAAGGAATCTCCTGACCGGTGAGCCGAAAAACCTTCTCACGGATTATTTCTGCTGCAATAAAACGTTCCGGCAGGTCGGTCAGTGTTGCTTCGGGGAAAAAAGCAGGGCCTTCGGGAAGGCAGTGTTCCATAGCTGAAATAAGTTCGGAAACCTGGGTGCCGTGCTTTGCCGAAACAGGTATGATGGATTCAAACTGGAACATTCCTGACCATTTATCGATGATCTCAAGAATGACCGGCTTTTTAATAAGATCTATTTTGTTTAATGCCAGTATCACCGGACGGTTTTGCTTGTTTAAGTGATGGATAATGAGTTTCTCAGAGTCAGGATCAGGACGAGACGTATCGATTAAAACAAGGATCAGGTCTGCATCACCAAAAGCGGAGATGGCGGCGTCCACCATCCTCAAGTTAAGCGGGCTTTTTGTATTGTGGATGCCGGGAGTGTCTATAAAGACAATTTGTGATAAAGGGTTGTGTAATACGCCGAGAATTCGATTACGTGTCGTTTGCGGTTTTCTGGACGTAATCGAGATTTTTTGACCCAGCATCCGGTTTAAAAGCGTGGATTTCCCTGCATTAGGCGCTCCGGAGATGGCGATAAAACCTGATTTGAATATAGTCATTTTGAATGTTTTTGTTGCATCGCTTTTACAAGATGCCTTTAGAATTTTTTTTACCTTTTTATTGTGACACTGTCGATTACAACAGGTTCAGCCGGTCTGTCCATTGGACCTATTTTGACGGAGCCGATTTCTCTGACAACATCCATTCCTTTGACAACCTTACCGAAAACCGTGTGTCTGTCATTAAGATGAGGCTGGGGTCCAAGCGTAATGAAGAACTGACTGCCGTTTGTGCCGGGTCCTGCGTTGGCCATTGACAATATTCCCTCATCATCATGTCTTAATGACGGATCAAATTCGTCCTGAAAATTATATCCCGGGCCTCCGGTTCCGTTACCCAAAGGGCAGCCGCCCTGAATCATGAACCCGGATATGATCCGGTGAAAAATAAGGCTATCATAGTAATTGCCTTCTTTTAGAGTTTCCTGCCTGCCTTCGGCAAGGTTAATGAAATTCCATACTGTTTCCGGGCATTCTTTTGCATACAATTCAATTTTAAAAGTACCGAGGGTTGTTGCAAAAGCAGCTGTCGGTTTTTCAACATCTTCTTTGTAGTCAGATTTGGTCATGTCCATTTATTCCTCCAACGTATTTTTTAAGGGCCGCACAAAGAGAATCATAGACCCTATTATTAGTTCCCTGCAGCAGAGGGCCACCAGAGATAGTAAAAGCCGGTTTTAAAAGCCGGTAATGAATTAAATAAATCAACGTTTACCAGTGCCAGGCCGTTTCCCTGGTAATGACTTGTTGAAGTGTTGTAAATATTATCGTTAGGATATTCTGATCTGCGATACACAACAACTTTTGCATCGTCATGCAGATTTCCAAGTTTTTTTGCATGGGAGAGTGCATCTTTTACATACCCGATCTCATCTATTAGGCCGGCCTTAAGGGCATCATCCGCCACATAGATTCTGGCGGTTTTGATTTCGTCAAAAGAGGTGTTTTTAAGGTTTCTGTGTTTTTTTACCAGATCCAAAAAGCGTGTGCTAAGGTTGCCTATAAGAGAGTTGAATATTTTCTCTTCTTCATTTGTTGGCTGCCGGAAAGGCGAACCCATATCTTTGTTTCGTCCTGACTTGTTGACATTGACGCCAACACCGATTTTTTCCATAAGGCCGTATGCTTCAAGCCTCATAAAGATAACGCCTATTGAACCCGTCACGGTGGTGGGGTGCGCCATGATATAATCAGCCGGCAGAGATATATAATAACCGCCGGAAGCCGCGACATCCATCATCGTGACAACAACCTTTGCACCTGTCTTTTTTTTAAAGTCCAGAATTTCTTTGTAAAGAATATCACTGGCGGTAGTGGTTCCGCCCGGAGAATTGACCTTAAGAACGATAGCTTTTACCTCTTTATCCTTTTCCGCCATTTTAAGTTGTGAGACGACTTCCTGCACCATGCTTGGCATATCACTAAAAAAAATACCTCTTTTTTGCATGTTTGAGATAACGCCGTCTATATCGATAACGGCAACTTTGCCTTTCTCACTACCTTGAATAGTGAACTCTTTGAGTGGGTCAGTAGCATCTGAGAAGAATTTTATCCTTGGGGCACCACAGCCTGTCAGTGATAAAATGACAATAATGGTGATTGCCAACTGAATGCCCCGATAGTACCCAGCGCATGTTTTTTGTTTTGAGGGAAATATCATGTTTTGTCCTTTATATAATATTAATGTTGAATTTTTCTGATTGAATCACAAACAGGAGGAAAATTAAACCGGTTTTTTTAAAATTATCATAGTTGTCCCACATCTGCTTTTTTTATCAGCCCGTTCAGCATTAAATCGAGCCCTTCATCGAACATCTTTTCTGCGGATCGACCTTCAGATTTAACATACGTCTTGATGATAAACATGACATGGATTGAATAAAAAAGTTCTGCGACATGATCGACATCAACATTACGAAAAACTTGCCGATCTATTCCTTTTTGAAGAATCTCTTTAATTAAATTTATTGAAGCTATATCAATTTCGGGGAAGCGCACTTTCCTTGGAGACAGGGGAAAGATTGACGGATCATTGATCAGTACCTGGCGCAAATTTACATCTTCGGCCAGATATCCGTAGCTTCTCTTACACATTGCAAGGAACTGCTCCCTGACATCATCAATGTCTACAATCGCTTCGAATACTTTTCCCTGCCACTTTTTAATACCGTGTGAAACCGTTTTTTCATAAAGGTCTTTTTTGTTCTTTACGTAAAGGTATAGTGTGCCGGTGGCCATATCGAGTTCACCGGTAATGTCTTCCACGCGTGTTCGTTGGAATCCATATTTGGCAAACACTTTAAGAGCTGTTTCGTAGATCTTTTCGGGCGTTGTTTTTTTCCTCATGCGCCTCCTTTAAAAAGAAAATGAAAAAATGAAAGAAAAATTCAATTGTTCATGTAGCCGGGCCAATGTGATATGTCAAGAAGCATTTAACTTGAGGGATAGGGCTATTTCGATTGGTTGAGAGGCAGTTATTAAAAACAAAGGCAGGGTCGTCAATATCACCCTGCCTAATTAAAGTTCTTCATCCAGTTATTATCTTAGCTTTTTTCTACGATCTTTTTCACTTCTACGATCTTTCTTGCCGGATCTTTTTTCAGGAAGATAAATATCATATGATAATGAACGTCTGTCACTTCCTGAACGCCTACCCCCATTATCCATAATGAACGCCATGCCTATGAATTTTAACTATCTGAATGTTTCGATGATTTCATAAGGGCTTGCTTCGTAAAAATCATTTGATATATAGAAATCCTGCCCTTCAGATATAAAATAATCATTTAGCGCTTTATCAAAAATAACAAACAGTTGTTTGTTTTGTTTTGATAATTTTTTGGCTTGTTTAATTGCGTCTGTGCGAGTCATAAATAATTAACCGTGTAAGATTGTTAAGCATTTTATCTATAAAACATCACATATGCAATAATTGTTCCAAGCCATATAGAGTAGTTGTTAAAAAAACATATACAAGATAGGCCAAAAGAACACTCGCGCTATGAAAATAATTTCTTAATTTTTATATACCAACTTACATAATTGTGTAATAAATTACATAATATATCAGATTTTATTCTGTCTGAGGCGGATCTGGGCCACTCGTGGATACTTTGGCAAGTTTCAATGTGAATTTGTAATATGGGATTGATTTATTTAAGAAAATACGA
>CAZTYY010000134.1:0-8540 GCA_964617785.1 uncultured Desulfobacterales bacterium
ATAAACCCTTCCAAGCAATGCGCTACCATTCCCTTGCGGTGGACAGAAACAGTCTGCCTGAATGTTTTGTGATCAGTGCACAAACAGATGATGGCGAAATTATGGGCATAAGACATAAGGAGCATCCAACGGAAGGCATCCAGTTCCATCCTGAATCAATCATGACGCCGACCGGAAAGAGACTTTTAAGAAATTTTCTTAAATCAACGGGCATTAAAACCATATAATCAATTAAAAGGAGAATAGTAAAATGTTCAAGGAACATCTGACTAAAATTATCCGTCAAGACAACCTGAGCGAAACAGAGATGGCTGAAATGATGACCGATATTTTTTCAGGAAAAATCACGGATGCACAGATTGGTGCTTTTCTCGGCGCCCTTGCCACAAAAGGAGAAACAGTTGAAGAGCTGGCAGGAGCTGCGCGTGCTATGCGTAAAAAAGCGGTCCGTATTCAAACGCCCGCTTCAACGGTAATTGACACATGCGGTACCGGTGGCGACAGTGCCGGCACATTTAATATTTCTACCACCACTGCCTTCGTCGTTGCAGGATGCGGCATTACGGTTGCAAAGCACGGCAACCGTTCAATAACAAGCAAGTGCGGAAGTGCGGATTTACTGGAAGCTTTGGGTGTAAAGATTGACACGGACCCTGAAGTGACGGAGGAAGCGATTTCGGAAATCGGCATCGGTTTTCTTTTCGCACCCAGATATCACGGAGCCATGAGGTATGCGGCAAATGCCAGAAAAGAAATCGGCGTCCGGTCTATTTTCAACATGCTGGGTCCGTTAACTAATCCGGCAGGGGCAAACTGTCAGCTTATCGGTGTGTTTGCACCTGAACTGACAGAAATGTTTGCAAGCGCTCTCAAGCTTCTGGGTACAAAAAAAGCACTTGTGGTTCATGGTCATGAAGGACTTGATGAAATTTCCGTTTGCGCACCCACACGGGTTTCTGAGCTTAAAGACGGCCTTGTTACCACTTATGATATTAATCCTGAGCAGTTTTTTGGAAACCTGGCAAATAATAAAGACATTTTAGGAGGAGACCCATCTGAGAATGCCTTGATTACAAAAAACATCCTGAAGGGCGAAAAAGGACCCAAAAGAGATGTGGTGCTAATTAATGCGGCTGCGGCCCTCATGGCTGCTGATCGTGCTGAAAACCTTGAAGAAGGTATCTCTCTTACAAAGACCTCTATTGATAGTGGTGCGGCATTATCAAAACTTGAAGCGCTTATTGCTTTCACAAATGGAAACGGTTAAAAATAGATATGTCGAATATGAAAAAAGATTTCCTTAAAGTAATCGTTGAACATAAAAAAAAAGAGATTGAGGCATCAGGAAAGACGGTCCCGGAACAAGAGCTCCGAAAAAAAGCTGAAGAAAAACAAAATAAAACGCGTTTTTTCAGTAATGCCATGAAAAAAGCAACTCCTTCAGGAATAAATATTATCGCGGAAATAAAACGGGCATCTCCTTCAAAAGGAGACATAAATATAAACCTTGACCCTTCGAATTATGCCAGACAGTATGAGCAAGGTGGTGCAGCAGCCATCTCCGTTCTTACGGACCGTCATTTTTTTAAAGGAAGCTTTGAAGATTTCAAAAGGGCTAGAGACGCTGTTAAACTTCCTGTGCTGAGAAAGGATTTCCTGATCTCGTCATACCAGATTTACGAGTCCGTTCTTTTAGGAGCTGATGCTGTTCTTCTTATTGCAAGGATACTTTCCGAAACTCAACTTGCCGATTACCTGGCATTATGCCGTGAGTTGTCCTTGGATAGCCTTGTGGAGGTTCATTCGGAAAAGGATCTTGAAAATGCCACTTTGGCCGGTGCGGACCTCATCGGAATCAATAACCGCAATCTAAGTTCATTTGATACTGATATCAATATTGCCATGAGAATGATGAAACTGATCAAACCGCATCAAACCGCAGTGGCTGCAAGCGGCATACAAGATAAAGCCGATATTATTAAGAATAAGGAGTATGGGATAAACTGCTTTCTAATCGGCGAAAGTATTGTCAGGGCTGATGACCCTGCCAAGTTTATCAAATCCCTGTTATTGAAATAAAATGAAAAATACCATGACCCCACAAATTAAAATCTGCGGCCTCACCAATGTTGAAGAGGCCATCCAGTGTGCTGAAATAGGAGCAGAATCCATCGGGCTGGTTTTTTATCCCAAAAGCCCACGACATGTATCCAATGAACTGGCAAAAAACATAAGCCATGCGCTTCCTCCCGGCGTAAAAAAAACAGGTGTTTTTGTGGATACCGGATATGCGGATATCATGCGCATTGTTGACTTTTGCGGGATAGATGCTGTTCAGCTTCATGGCACTGAGTCCCCTACCCTTGTCAGTAGGCTCATAGAACAAAAACTGATTGTCATTAAGGCACTTTTCATCAGTTGTTATCCAAAATTAGAACACGCTGCAGAATACAATGCATCCGCTTTCCTGGTGGAACTGGGAAAAGGCAAACTACCCGGTGGCAATGCACTGCCCTGGAACTGGTCGGAAGCCGGTGAGTATGGGAAAAATTTCCCGTTCATTCTCGCAGGTGGTCTCTCGCCTGAAAATATTACTGATGCCATAAAATCATGTTCGCCTGATGCTGTGGATATTAGTTCAGGTGTTGAATTATCACCCGGGAGGAAAGATATGAAAAAGGTAAAAACTTTTGTGGAAACTGTTTTAAACTATACTGGAAAGAAAAAGCTGATAAAAATATTTTGACTTTTTACGAAGCCATCAAACTTTATGCATCGTATGATGTTCAATGAAACGGTGTAATTTTGTTTTTTTAACCTGATCAAACTTTCGAAACTGCACACCAAATCGCTTCGATATCGCCATATACTGTTTTTCACTCCCTTGAAGTTCAATGTCGGAAATAATGTTAATCGGAAGGTTGTCCAAAATCATTCCATCGCCACTAATATAAATGTCAAGCTTCATAAAATCATTAAAACTCATATTTCTTACCAGAAAATACTGAAAAGCAAGCCCACCCATACTGACATCAATAATATTTCCCAGCCGTGATGATTGAATCCAGGGTGTTGGCACAGTAAATATTCCGTCTTTGACCTTATACCGGCTATCTTTTCTTCGATCTATGATTTCACCAGTTATTCTTGCATCATCTTTTATTGTGTCCACACTGTGATTCACGTATTGCTCCTTATTCCTCATTTGATGAGTTTTTACTGATCCATTGTCTTTTTGAACCTCACCCCTATGGTATACCCTGCGTCGTCCGATAGCTGTTTGCACCATATGACTTTTGCATGAAAATCATTAAGAGAATTTGGTGGATTGTTCTCTAATGGTTGATTTAGAACTTCTATTCTGATGTCGGAACCGGGCCTTACAGCAAAACCGGTTATAAAATTCATTCCGTTCACACTGTAATTGTCCATCATCGCATTATTGGACATTTTATTATCAACTTCAAAAATGGTAATCGGACCTCCGTTATAATTGCGGGCAAACGCTCTCTTTTTTTTTAAATACATTTGGTACCTCCATGTCATTACAATCCCGGTGGTAATACGGCACTATTAAAACGGCTTAAAGGAGTTGAACTGTCTAAGTGAATTCAGCTGGCCGAATAAGTTTGAATGAATCAACAATTTTTGCGTGAATAATTTCCAGGGTCGAATGAATATAATAATTCTATTTAATAAAAATGCATTTGTCAAACAGTCAATTTTTATTATTTATAAATCTTTATATTAATTGACAGAAACGATATTTTGTTTTAATACCATCAACAAACTAAAGTAATAGCGATTCCATAAGAATCTTACAACGATTGGAGGTCAGCCGAATGACGAATAATTCAAATTCTAAAAATCGTTCTTATATTCCAATTCTTTTAATTTTGTTTTTTCTGCTCATTGCCGGTTTTACGGTCATCTATTTTTTATATTTAAAAAAACCACACCTTGTATATATTGAACTTCCGCATCCACTACCTTTATCTCAGGGTGATTCACGACAACTGACCGCAATCGGCATATACTCGGATAAAAGCAAAAAAGATATTGCTGCCATTGTGACCTGGCGATCATCTAATTCAGAGGTTGCAGATGTTGATAATTCCGGTTTTATTAAAAGTGCTTCCCCTGGAAAAACCGTTATCACGGCAACAAATTTCGAAACCGGGTTGAGTGCGGAAACAACCATAAAAGTTCTGGAGGCCGGGCTTTTGTCCATTTCGATTTCTCCGGATACCGGCAATATCTCACCCGGCAGCACTATACAGTTTAAAGCCACAGGAACATATGCCAACGGACAGACAAAAAACATTACAGATACAGTTATCTGGGAATCATCAGACCAGAACATTACGGCATTTCAGGAAGGCAGTCCAACAGGCACAGCTTTAACCAAAATATCCGGCATCACTACCATTTCCGCTACAGATCAGAAAATCGGGAAAATCGGGAAAACCCTCTTGACAGTTTCCGAGGCAAAACTCATCGCCCTTGAAATTATATCTGAAAGCACCACGATTCCCCTCGGCAAATCGCTTCAATTAACAGCTGAAGGTACTTTTTCCGATAACTCAAAACGAGATATCTCATCTGATGTATCGTGGGTTGTTAAAAAGAAATCGACTGCAGAGATGAAGCTTACAGATGAAGGAAATGCCTTGCTTGTCTCTAAAACCGCAGGCTCAACCTCAATTTCAGCGGAAGTACCTGGAACCGGAATAAAGGATGACATTACCATAACGATTATTAAGGCGAGAATGGTATCAATTAAAATCATCCGCAAAAAATCGTCCATCCCTCTTGGATCCTCTTTGCAGCTGATGGCAAAATGCAAATACTCTGATGGCGCAACCCACATTTTGCAAAAATCGGTTGACTGGTTCTCTTCCAACCCTAAAGTGGTAAGATTCAGCGATTCACCTGACAAAAAAGGTCTGGCCGTATCCATGTCAGCAGGTTCTGCGGTGATTACGGTAAAAGATCCGGAAGCAGGAATTAAAGACACTACCAGGCTTATGGTACAGGGGCAAAACCTTATATCGATTTCACTGTCGCCTCAAAATCCGTCAATACCACTGGGTAAGACTCTCCAGCTTCGTGCAACCGGGAAATATTCGGATGGATCCACGAAAAACCTTACGAATGTGCTAAAATGGTCTGCTAAAAATCCTTTTGTAATTGCAACAGGAAATATTGAGGGCTGCAAGGGAGAGATTACCGGTTTCTCAAAGGGTTCAACAATCATTGAAGCCACAGACCCAAAGTCCGGTGTGTCCGGCAAAACATTACTTACAGTGACTCCTTCGGAGCTGCTTTCCATATCCATCACTCCGACAAGCCCTATTATACCACTAGGGGAGACGGTTCAACTATCTGCCACCGGATCTTTCTCAGATGGTTCAAAAGAAAACATTACGAACAGGCTTAACTGGACAACAGAAAACAATCAGATTGCAATTGCCCATAACAAAAAAAATCTAAAAGGCAAGGTAAAAGGCGTCACCGAGGGTGAAACCATAATAACAGCAAGAGATCCCGCAACCAGCGCCAGCGGTAAAGCCGGCATCACCGTCACATCCGCGACACTGGTTTCCATATCAGTAAAACCGCCTGAAACCAAAATACCGATAGGCAGGAACAGTAAGATAGTCGCAATCGGTTCGTACACGGACAATTCTACTAATGACATCTCACATCTTGTTGAATGGTCCTGTTCTAATACATCGATTGCAACGATCGGCAACTCTGACGGCAAGAAAGGAACTCTCACCACATTATCCACCGGTTCCCTCGTTGTTATCGCCTCATACCCCAATACCGGTATCAAAGGTAAAGCCGACCTTATTATCATCGATTCCGAACTGGAATCACTGTTAGTAACCCCGGAAAATCAGACTTTGTATATCGGAAAAATGAAACAACTTTCTGCAACCGGCGTTTACTCCAACGGATCGAAAAAAACGATTACAGAATTTGTGGAATGGTCTTCATCAGACCCGACGCTTTCCTCTGTCAGGAACACAACCGGCAGAAAAGGACTTGCAAATTCTCATGCCGTCGGTAAGGTGACTATTACGGCAACAGACCCAAAAACAGGAATAAAAGGTTCAACCAAACTGACGACAAAGGTTAAATGGTAATATTAGAAAAACAATCTTGTATAAAGGAGGCTCCCATGAAGTCAAATCGTTTTATATCTCTGGTTTTATTCATATGTCTGTTTGTTTTGATTGCAGTTCCATGTTCGGGCCAAGAAAATGATCAGGAAAAAGAAACTGTTAAAACAGACATTGCCGTTGAAAATGCCGTGATCTGTCGTGATGTTGTCGACAGGGAACCTGTAGGGGCAGGAGATGTTTTTTCCACTGACCTTACCAAACTCATGTGTTTTACCCGTATTACAGGATTAAAGGAAAATACCGAGATATTACACAACTGGTATTTTGGTGATAAATTGGTTGCCGGTATCCCGCTGCACGTCGGCTCGACAAACTGGCGAACCTACAGTTCAAAAAAAATTACTCCCACGGATTCCGGAGAGTGGAAAGTTGAAATTCTTTCACAGGATGAAACACTGTTAAAAAGAATCTATTTTGTCATAGAATAATTAGCCATAACCATTTTGCCATATGCTATTGAAACGCTGAACCTTTGTAAAAGGTTTCCTTTACCCAAAAGATATCGGGAACTGCTCCTACATCCGTTTTCACATCCGGAAACTATTGCGCTTGATAATATTAATATTGCCGTTAACCATGGAGAAATTTTTGGTGTTCTTGGACCAAACGGTTCGGGTAAAACAACGCTTATTAAAATATTATCCACCCTTATTCTGCCAACCACAGGCAAAGCATTTATCAACAACATTGATGTGGCGGCTGATGAAAAAAATATAAAAAAAATAATCGGCTACGTTGTTAGTGATGAAAGAAGCTTTTTTTGGCGACTGACCGGAAGACAAAATCTGCGATTCTTTTGCTCATTGAATAACATATCAGCCTCAAAAACTGAAAAAAAAATAGAAGAGATTGTTTCGTTAATGGAGCTGGAAAAAGAGATCGATCAGGTCTTCCAAATTTATTCATCAGGGAACAAGCAAAAAATAGCCATTGCCCGCGGCCTCCTTACCGATCCGCAAATTCTTTTTCTTGACGAGCCCACCAGAAGTCTGGATCCTGTTGTCGCTTACAAATTAAGACGATTTATTAAAGATACCCTGGTTGATGAATCAGGAAAAACTATTTTAATAGCCACAAATAACATGCAGGAGGCCGAAGAAATTTGCGACAGGGTCACAATTATCCGGAACGGTAAAATTAGAAGATCAGGCACCATAGGTGAAATACGACGGATATTTAAAGAAAAAGAAAAATATGTTCTAACCCTGAAAACACCAATGGAACAGATAGAGTCCGTAACTCGCCGTCCTGATTTTAAGTATAAAATATGTACGATTAATCCGTCTCCGACTATAAATGAAATTGTTCTCATGACCGTTGAAATCAATGCGGAAAAAGAAAGCATTTCCGACCTCATCGAATTCCTGGTTGGGATGCGAATTAAAATTGAGTTGTGTGAATATGAGGAGCAGGCATTGAATGAATTATTTATCAAGTGTGTAAATGAGTAATATATTTCTATACCTTAAAAAACCGTTTGTCTTTTTATATAAAGATTTCATCAATGAATCGAGTTATAAATTTGCCTTTATCACTCAATTTTTGGGTATGTTCCTTTCGATTCTTTCTCTTTACTTTCTTTCAAAATTGGTGGGCGACTCCGCATTACCGCATCTTAAACAATATGGAGGTAATTATCTTTCATTTCTTCTAATCGGCCTTGCCCTGATTAGTTATGTACAGGTTTCTTTACGAAGCTTTTCAACCTGTATCAGAAGCGCCCAGACCCTTGGAACATTGGAAGCAATGCTCGTTACCCAGACATCAATTCCAACGATTATTCTCTCGTCATCTCTTTATAGTTTTGTCATAACCTCTCTTCGGATTATCGTCTATCTGCTTATAGGAGCGCTGGCATTTGGTTTAGACATTGATGACGCCAACTATTTGGGCGCAATACTTGTATTGACACTCACGGTGTTTTCCTGCAGCAGTATTGGCATTTTATCAGCCAGCTTTATCATGGTGTTAAAAAAAGGTGACCCACTTAACTGGATTTTCAGCGGCCTGTCCTGGCTGCTTAGCGGTGTATATTATCCGGTTAGCATCTTGCCTGAACAGCTCCAGAGCTTATCCTATCTTTTGCCGGTCACTCATTCACTTGAAGGCATGAGGCTTGCCCTGCTCCAGGGCTATTCCCTTGAGGCTCTCCTGCCCAGTATAATTCCATTGGTTGTATTTTCCGCGGTTATGATTCCCTTCAGCTTGTGGATATTTAAGTATGCGGTGAAGAGGGCGAAAATAAACGGGTCACTTACTCAGTATTGACGGCTTCAAAAAAACAACTTAATAAACGATTCAGGCTATAAAAGAAAACATATAGCCAAAGTTTTAAACATAACTCTTGAA
>CAZTYY010000134.1:8550-9194 GCA_964617785.1 uncultured Desulfobacterales bacterium
CGCCCTATTACAGCTAAAATTACAGCTGCAACTATTGTTAGCCAACCAATAATTTCAATTGCAAAAGGATATTTAGAAACACCTGATTGATATATAAGGAATACACCAAGTACTAATCTTATTGCTACAGCTAATATTTGTAACTCGATCTTGTCGGAATGTTTTCGAAGATAGCCGAATACTATTTCCGGATTAACAATAATAACTATGCCAGCCAAGAAAGTCAGTGCGCCAAAAATAATTATAAATACGGTCATGATCTGATTCCTTTAGTAACATAACGCCCACAATCACCTGGCAGCGGAGACCGTAGGCTGTAGCTGATCAGGTGCATTGTGATGTTATCCGTTTTTTGATATTAATTCACCTTCGATGTATCTGTGAATAATGCCGGAAATGAGAGTTTGATATGGGATACCCATTTTCATTGCTTTCTTTTGTATTCCTTTATAATCATGATCATAAAGACGTATAGTGATTCGTTTATCTTTTTTAAAAGTGTTTTTTGCTATGGCTTTGATACTTTCTATTTCCTTCTTAGAAGGTGTAGTAAGTTTCATTCTTCCACTTTCATAAGCATCTAAGATATCTTTTTCTTCTTTATCGTATTTCATTTCTTTCCCCCCTGCTTTCTTTGGTAAACT
>CAZTYY010000135.1:0-9158 GCA_964617785.1 uncultured Desulfobacterales bacterium
CCAGAAGAGGCATATAACCGTAGACATTCCTTCCATGTACGGCAGCTACCATGAATTAAAATTTGACGCCATGGGGCTTACGTTAAGGATTGAGGCGCTTCTGAATGTTTTTTTTGAAGAGTTGGTTGAAACTATCGATCTAACGTTGATTACCAAGGCGACTTTCTTTCAGATTTACAACAGATTGAAGTTGTTTGATAAGGCATTGGTGGTTGACGGGCTTTCATCAGATGAATTCACGCGGCAGATGGATTTTTTGTCCCATGCCCTTGAAACAAGAGGATTCTCATATACCCAGTACCTGGATATTTTTAAAGGTTTTGCCCTCGCAGTGAAAAATATCATAAACGACCATTTCAACAATATTCATGAACAGAATTTGAATCGTGTTCTGTCGGGAATACCGGAAGATAATATTATATTGAAATATAAGAGTGAGCGGGATGACTTTGATCGGGAAAAGTTTAAACACCGGATATCTGAAATATTTTTCAGAGAGAAGATCTCATTGTCCCTTGGATTGACAAAACTGGACCTGCTTCTGAGCCGTATTTTAAGCATTCTGTTCCAGCAGGCTGAAAAGCTGTCAAAAGACGATCTTCACCAGCTATTAAACTATGATCCGGATCGAGCCATGGCAGCCATCGGTCATGAGGAGTCAAAGAATTATGGAATCATTCATCTCGGAAATAAAGGGCTGAATCTTCTGAAGCTGGAAGATTATGGTTTTCCGGTGCCGCCGGGCTTTATCATTACGACTGAAGTGTTCAAATGCCAAAAGATCATCGCGAGCTACCCGCCTGCAAGGCGAAACTTCAGGAAGCAGGCATCAAAACAGATAGCGGTCCTGGAAGAATCTACCGGTCTTGCCTTTGGAAGTACGGAAAAGGCACTTCTTCTCTCTGTTCGGAGCGGCTCATCCATATCACAGCCCGGTATGATGGATACGCTTTTAAATGTCGGAATTAGTGAAAATATCGCCGAAGGTATTGCTAATAATACAGGTAATGCCTGGTTTGCCTGGGATAACTATCGCAGGTTTTTACAGAGCTTTGGAATGGTTTTTGGCCTGACGCGAAACGACTTTGATGCCATAATCGATAATTTCAAAAAGAAGTTGAATATTCCTTATAAGCGCGGGTTTTCCGGTGAGCAGATGAAAAATGTTGCACTGGCTTATAAAGAAAAGGTGACAAGCGCTGGAATCGAAATGTTTGAAGACCCTTTTGAACAGCTTCTGGTGTGTATTAAAAGTGTTTTTGCTTCCTGGGAATCTGCCAGGGCAAAAGAGTACAGAAGAATTATGGGTATATCGGATGACTGGGGCACTGCTGTCACAGTTCAAGCTATGGTCTATGGTAATATTTCTGATGTGTCAGGCACGGGAGTTCTTTTCACGCACAGTCCGAGGCTATCCGGAGACTCCCTTAGACTGTGGGGTGATTTTACAATAGAAAACCAGGGCGAGGATGTCGTGTCCGGTCTTGTGAATACGTTGCCGATCTCGAAAATACAGCAGGACATTGAACAAAGAGAAACCGATATCACACTTGAAACTGATTTTCCTGAAATATACAATACCATGAAAGAATATGTGTTCCAGTTGATTTACGATCGTGGGTGGAGTCCCCAGGAGATGGAGTTCACATTTGAAGGTCCTTCAAGAAAGCATCTCTATATTTTGCAGACCCGTGAAATGTCCATGCGCGAAAGAAAAAAGAATCTTATCTTCGATCTTGAAGATGTGCTTTCAAAAGACAATTTTCTCGGACACGGCATCGGTGTAAGCGGCGGCGCCATGTGCGGCAGAATTGTCTTTACTCTTGAAGAAATCGAAAAAAGGCGTCAGTCCGAGCCGGACAGCCATCTTATTCTGATAAGAGGAGATACGGTTCCGGATGATATTCGTGAGATTTTTGCAAGCGACGGTCTTCTGACAGCCAGGGGCGGACTTACTTCACATGCTGCGGTTGTAGCACACCGGTTGGAAAAGACATGTGTTGTGGGGTGCAGCAACCTTGTATGCGATGAGGATAAGAGGACTGCTGTTTTCGATGGAACGATTTTAAAGTCAGGCGACTATATTAGCCTTGATGGACAGGAAGGATCGGTGTATACAGGGCAGCTAAAGGTTAAAACTGAAAAATAGGAGTGGTGAATGAAACTCGGCATTAACGGTTTTGGCAGAATAGGCAAGCTGACCCTTTGGCAGAGTATAGGAAGAAAATATTTTGATGAGATTGTTGTCAACATCGGGCGTGAAGTCGGCACTTCTCTTGAGGATATTGCACACTATGCTGAGAGGGACTCTACCTATGGGTGGCTTCACAGCTATCTTTTTGGACACATGGCCGAGTCGGTTATAAGCAACCTGGATGAAAAGACCGGTTCAATGCTGATTGACAATACGCCTGTCCGTTTTTTAAGGGATGCCAGAAATCCTGCCGACATTAACTGGGAAGGCTGTGATGTAAGACTGGTTGTTGATACCACAGGTCGGTTTCTCGATCCGACACTTCCCGAGGATGCTTCCGGGGGGGCGGTTAGGGGACATTTGAAAGCAGGTGCTGATAAGGTTATTGTCTCGGCGCCCTTCAAAATTGAAGACAAGCGAAAACCGATGCCCGAAGATGTTGTAACAACAGTGATGGGCATTAATGGAAATGATTACGACCCAAGACGTCATAAAATTGTTTCAAACGCATCCTGCACAACCACATGCCTGGCTCATATGATCAAACCACTTCTTAATGTGTTTGGGCCCCAAAGGGTTCTGTCTGCTTCTATGTCGACGATTCATGCTGCAACAGGCTCACAGGAGGTTTTGGACAGGCTGCCGCAGGGTGGCACAAAAGACCTTAGGAAAAACAGAAGCGTGATGAACAATATCATTCTTACCACAACAGGGGCTGCCAAAGCATTAAGGCTTGTCATTCCCGAGATGGCGGGAATCGGATTTATTGCAGAATCGGTAAGGATCCCCACCAGTACCGGCTCCCTGATTATCCTTGTAGTAAACATTCAGGAGGAGCAGTCCGGGGAGTCTGTCCGGCGGGAGGTTCTGAATACCATATACCGTCAGGCAGCGGCAGATGACCCAAAAGGCTACCTGCACTATACTGAAGAACAGAATGTATCGGTTGATGTCATTGGGATGCCGAAGGCGGCGGCGATCATCGAGGCCCATGAAACCCATACTCGCACAGCGGAAGTTTCGATTGATCTTGGAAATGTTCCGAACCTCGAAGAACATATCACAAACTCGTTGAAGGATACGATCATCCGGATACCGGTAACCCAGGCAGTTATTTATGGATGGTATGACAATGAAATGGGAAGTTATGTCAACATTCTTTGTGACAGGATTATATCTATAGCTGAAAATATATAGAAAGGAATAAGATGACGGATAATTACTATTACATGTGGGAATTCTTTACCAGTATTACAATTCTGATACTTATCGCTGCATATGTTATCAACGACCAGATAAAAAAACGCAAGGAGAAGGCTGTTGCGTCCGCAGACACTAATGTCGATGATCAGCAGTGATTTTTCATCCAGGCGATTATATCATTATAGACTTCCTGCCTGTTGGTTTCATTGAGCATCTCATGCCTGCCGTCCTTGTATAAATGGCAAAAAATATCTTTAATGCCCGCCTTTTGGTATATTTCATAAACCTGCTGGACGGCTTTTCCCTTGTTGCCCACTGGATCCATATCCCCGGCAAAGAGAAGAATCGGCAGGTCTTTTCGTATTTTATTAATATTATCCATACAACCGATCTCCTGCAGACCGGCCATAAGATCCCTGTAGAAACCTGCGGTAAATACGTCGCCGCAAAAGGGGTCTTTAATATATTTGTCAACTTCATCATTGTCTCTGCTTAGCCAGTCGTAATCGGTTCTGTTCGGCCTAAATGCTTTGTTAAAACTGCCGAATGACATGTTGTGCATGAGCATTGTTTTTCCGCGGGCTCCTTTTGCTTTGATCTGCCATGCTGCAACAAGCTTGCCCAGTGAAATGAGCAGTTTTGGATTATGACCTGTGCCTGAAAGTATGACGCCGTTGATATTGCTGCAGTCGGAAAAGATATAGTTTCTGAAAAGAAAAGAACCCATGCTGTGTCCAAAGAGAAAAACAGGAAGACCCGGATGATTGTTGTGTATGGTCGCTGTTAATTCGCGCATGTCTTCAACAACTCGTTGCCATCCGTTGGCATCGGCAAAATATCCGACATTGTCCAGGGACCCGGCTGTTTTACCGTGGCCGCGGTGATCATTTGCATATACGGCATAACCTTCACTGACAAGTTTTTGTGCAAACCTGTCATACCTTCCGGCATGTTCTGCCATTCCATGGGCAATCTGCACAACAGCTACCGGATTTTCAGGAAGCCATTTATATACAAAAATTTCACTACCATCAGACGTCTTTAGTTTGAAATCTTCTGACCCCATAATTGTAATTGCCTCCCTTTTTTTTGATCGTTAAATTTGATAATATAACAGAATCCGTTAATGAAAAACCTAAACCACAGATATTGTTTTTTTTCAACGCCTTTTTTTTCAAGCGGTACGTATCTCAATAAACTCAACATTCTTAACCTTGATGGCTTCGTAAAAAGTCCAATATCTGCGTTGCGCTTCATCCCTCGTCACTGCGACGTACGCTAAGTACGCCTCATTCCTCGGGATTCGCGACGCCCCCAGTTTAAGCCGGGCTCGAACTTTTTTCTTTGCCGTCCCAAATTGATTTTTTACGAGACTCACATTAAAAATAGATTGAAAATCTAAATTATACAATATAATGTATATTCGAAATGTTTTTATACAATATAGGCTGTAACTATTGGTAAAAAATCGAATAATTACAAATGATTTATGAAAAATAATATGAAAAACGGACAAAAAGCATTAAATAATGACGCGTACACAGCAGAATCCATTGAAGTTCTAAAAGGGCTTGAGCCGGTTAGACAACGTCCCGGAATGTATACAGACACATCCAGACCGAATCACCTGGGGCAGGAGGTGATAGACAACAGTGTCGACGAGGCAATTGCAGGATATGCCGATTCAATAAAAGTGATATTGTATAAGGACGGTTCGCTTCAAGTGAGCGACAATGGCAGGGGCATGCCGGTTGATATTCACCCTGAAGAAGGAATTACAGGTGTTGAACTGATCATGACCCGTCTCCATGCCGGGGCAAAGTTTTCAAACAAGAATTATCGTTTCTCCGGAGGTCTGCACGGCGTTGGCGTGTCGGTGGTAAATGCGTTATCGGAACGCCTTGAGGTGGAAATAAAGAGGGATGGGAAAAAATATTCTATCTTTTTTGAAAATGGAGATAAAAGAAGCGACCTTAATGTCATCGGGGATATAGGAAAGCGCAACACCGGCACTATGCTTCATTTCTGGCCAAACCCTAAATATTTTGAATTCAACGGGTTTTCAACAAGGCGTATTAAGCACGTGTTACGGGCAAAAGCTGTTTTATGTCCGGGGTTGAGAGTCAGTTTTTTTGATGAAAACTCCGGGGAAACAGACGAGTGGCATTATGAGGATGGCCTTAAGGATTATCTGAAAGACAGCCTTATTGAATTTGATATTTTGCCTGATGAGCCGTTTGTGGGAGACTTTGATGGAGACGGTGAATCATCGGTTTGGGCTGTTGCATGGATCGACGGTGAGGGCGACACTGTCACAGAGAGTTATGTCAACCTGATACCGACAACCCAGGGCGGCACGCATGTGAACGGCTTTAGAAGCGGTCTTCTTGTAGCCATCCGAGAGTTTTGCGAATTCCGAAAACTTTTGCCCCGGGGCATCAAACTTACCCCGGAAGATATCTGGGACAAATGCAGCTATATCTTGTCTGTAAGGATGCAGGACCCTCAATTTTCCGGCCAGACAAAGGAGCGTCTGTCCTCAAGACAGACTTCGTCCTTTGTGTCAGGGATCGTAAAAGACGCATTCAGCCTGTGGCTGAACCACCACACCGATGCAGGGGAGAGAATCGCGCAAATGGCGATCAGCAATGCCCAGCGTCGTTTAAAAACCAGCAAAAAAGTTGCCAGAAAAAAAATAACGAGCGGTCCTGCTCTCCCGGGAAAACTTGCGGATTGTGTCAGCCAGGACCTGAACCGCAGCGAGCTTTTCCTTGTGGAGGGAGATTCAGCCGGAGGCTCGGCAAAACAGGCCAGGGACAGGCAAATTCAGGCCATATTGCCTTTGAGGGGAAAAATATTAAATACATGGGAAGCTGATTCATCTACTATATTAAACTCAAAAGAGATACACGACATAGCCGTTGCTGTTGGGGTTGATCCGGGTTCGGAAAACTTGAGCGGCCTGCGTTACGGTAAAATCTGTATACTGGCTGATGCTGACTCAGACGGTCTTCACATTGCAACTTTATTGTCAGCCCTTTTTTTACGTCACTTTACAGCGCTGGTAAAAAAAGGATGTGTTTTTGTTGCCATGCCGCCGTTATACAGAATCGATGTGGGCAAAGAGGTTTATTACGCCCTTGATGATGCGGAAAAAGAGGCTGTGATTAAAAAAATCGAAAAAAAAAGAAAGAAAGGGAAAATCAATATCCAGAGGTTCAAAGGGTTGGGAGAGATGAACCCTGTTCAATTAAGAGAGACAACCATGGCATTGGATACACGCAAGCTGATCCAGCTGTCAATCGATGATGAAAATGAGGCCTTTCAGTTGATGGATATGCTGTTATCAAAGAAAAGGGCCGCCGACAGACGGGTATGGCTTGAAGAGACCGGAGACTTGATTAGAAATGAGTGAAACATTGACCATCAGTAATGATATAACGGAACGATTACCAATACAGCAGTTTTCTGAAAAGGCATACAGGGAATATTCCATGTATGTCATACTTGACAGGGCCTTGCCGCACATAAGCGACGGGCTGAAGCCGGTACAGCGGCGCATAATTTATGCTATGTCTGAACTGGGACTGAAGTCGACTGCAAAATATAAAAAATCCGCACGTACAGTCGGGGATGTTCTCGGTAAATTTCATCCCCATGGAGATACAGCCTGCTATGAAGCAATGGTTCTCATGGCTCAGCCTTTTTCCTTTCGATATCAGCTTGTGGACGGTCAGGGCAACTGGGGTATTCCGGATGATCCGAAATCTTTTGCTGCCATGAGATATACGGAATCAAAACTTTCCGGTTATGCAGACACCCTGTTAAGGGAACTGGGGCAGGGGACAGTTGAATGGACTCCTAATTTTGACGGTACGCTGGAAGAACCTAAAATTCTTCCTGCCGGACTTCCTAACGTGCTCCTTAACGGAACCACCGGCATCGCAGTTGGTATGGCAACGGATATTCCGTCCCACAACCTGGTGGAAACTGTTGATGCGTGCATACATCTTTTGAGTCATCCAAAGGCAACTGTTGAGGAACTGTGTGAATTTATAAAAGGGCCTGATTATCCGACAGATGCGGAGATTATCACACCGCATCACGAACTTGTTGAGATGTATAAAACAGGGAATGGAAGTGTTCGGATGAGGGCAGCCTGGTATAGGGAAAATGGAGATATCGTTATCACAGCTCTTCCTCACCAGGTGTCGGGCGCAAAGATTCTTGAACAGATTGCTTCCCAGATGCAGTCCAAAAAACTGCCCATGGTTGCGGACCTTCGTGATGAATCTGACCACGAGGATCCTGTGAGGCTCGTGGTTACTCCCCGTTCCAATCGGGTTGATATCGAAGTCTTGATGACACACCTTTTTGCGACAACTGATCTTGAACGAACCTGTCGGGTGAATATGAACATGATAGGTTTAAACGGGCGGCCGCAGGTAAAAAACCTTGCTGTCCTGTTGAATGAATGGCTTGTTTTTAGAAAAGATATTGTCACGAGAAGGCTGAAATATCGTTTGGAAAAAGTATTGCTGAGGCTGCACATCCTGGAAGGGCTTCTGATCGCTTATCTTAATCTTGATGAAATTATAAAGATCATACGATCTGAGGACTACCCTGCACCGATTTTAATGAAACGGTTTAAGCTGAGCGAGAAACAGGCTGAATCCATACTTGAGATAAAGCTTCGCCAGCTGGCAAAACTCGAAGAAATTAAAATAAAAAAAGAACAGGGTGGTCTTCTTAAAGAAAAAAAAGATTTGGAAAAAACGCTGGAATCTTCAAGTCGCCTGAAAACTTTGATTAAAAAAGAACTTACCGAAGACGCAAAAAAATATGGAGACAAGAGACGTTCTTTAATTGTGGAACGCAAAGAAGCAAGGGCCATGACAGAAGCAGATTTGATCCAGATCGAACCGGTTACAGTGGTTCTGTCGGAACAGGGGTGGGTGAGGGCGGCAAAAGGGCATGATATTGACGTCCATAGTCTTATTTATAAGTCAGGAGACCAGTATAAGGCTTCAGCGTTGGGAAAGAGCAATCAGCCTGCAGTATTTATCGGTTCCGGAGGCCGGAGCTATAATTTACCTGCTCATTCACTGCCTTCTGCAAGAAGTCATGGCGAGCCTTTAAGCGGCAGGCTTAACTTGGCAGATGGCGCTGTTATTGAATCAGTTGTGATCGGAGATCCGGAGCTGACATATCTGATCGCTAGTGATGCAGGGTATGGATTTATTGTTAAGATGGCTGATCTTTTGTCAAAAAACAGAAATGGAAAAGCTATACTGAGCGTATCTAAAGGCGCTAAAACAATGCCCCTTGCCATAACCGGGAACCAGGAGACTGATTGTGTGGTGGCAATCAGCAATGAAGGGCGCATGCTGATTTTTCCTGTCTTCAATCTTCCGAATATGTCCAAAGGCAAAGGAAACAAAATTATAGGCATACCTCCGGCCAGAGTAAAAACAAGGCAGGAGTTTGTTTCCATGCTCACAATTCTGCCTTCAGGATGTGATCTGGCCATCCATGCAGGCAAGCGCACTTTGACCCTCAAAAAGTCTAACCTTGAAGACTATATGGGAGAAAGAGGAAGGAGGGGCAAAAAATTGCCAAGGGGCTTTCAAAAGGTTGACCGTGTTGAAATTGTCAAACCGGAACAGATGTATCTACCAGACCTATAAGTATTTTTAAATCAATACTGAGTGAGGGACCCGTTGATTTTTTCTATCTTGACCAAGGCGCTGCAGCGGACCGC
>CAZTYY010000136.1:0-9155 GCA_964617785.1 uncultured Desulfobacterales bacterium
AAATGGATATCTTTATATAGCCCAACCACCTCTTTTTAAAACCGGAAAGGGTAAAAAGGAAAAATATTTAAAAGATGAAACAGAATTAGATGATTTTGTTATAAAAAGAATATGTGATAAAAAAAAGATAAATATTGGCAATAATCAGCGCACACTATATGAACACGAATTATATCTTTTTATTACTAATCTTTCGGAATATTATAATGTTATTTTAAAACAGGAAGGCAGGGGAATTGATAAAAAACTTATCGAAATTCTTATAAAAGAGGGAATAACAGACAAAATTTATCTTCAAGACAAGATAAAAGTTGAAAAACTTAAATCTGTTTTAATAGAAAACGGATATGAGGCAGATGAAATATTATGGAATGAAGAAAGAAATGTTTACGAAATAAAAGTAATCCCGCCAAGAAAAAAAGAGGAAGAAAATATAATTTATTCAAAGCGTCAGTATGACACTTTAAAAATAGGCAGGGGATTAATTCATTCAAAAATGTTTCAAAAATGTGCTGTGTTAAATGAGAAAATTTCAAAATATGATGTTTCGCCATTTATTGTCTATGACAAAGATTCAGACAATAAAGAGATATCGTTCGACAATAAAGACGAACTATATGCCTTTTTAATGGAACAAGGAAAAAAAGGACTGGAATTTCAGCGCTATAAAGGTCTTGGAGAAATGAACCCTAATCAACTATGGGAAACAACCATGGATCCTGAAAAAAGAATTATGCTTCAGGTCAAAATAGAAGATGTTGCCGAAACAGACGAAATGTTTACACTCCTAATGGGAGATGAGGTGGAACCGAGAAGAAACTTTATTTATGAAAACGCATTGGAAGTAGGCGGATTGGATATTTAAAAGTTATCTCAACAACGAGATATGCCTCAATCTCATTGTCAAAACAAAAAACTAATCCTCGAAATATTATATCTATTCCTCCGGTTACCCTGTTGGTTTTTCCTCGATCTTGAACCACATTTCTGTTTTTGAGACAACTCCTATTATTTTTTAAATGTCCGGAAAAACAGGATCTTTTTTTGATAAAAAAGCTGAAATTCCATGAATACATTCACCGGATTCTACCAAACAGACAGCTTTTTTAAACTCAAGACCAAGAGATTCGTTTAGCGTCATATTACGACTCTGGCGAATTACCTCTAAAGCACTCCTAACAGCCATAGGGCCATTTTTTGATATATCCCCGGCAAGTTTAACAGCATCTTGACAGGCTTGATTTTTTTTACTTATTCTATTTATTAAACCAAGAGCCAGAGCCTCTTTTGCAGCAACCTTTCTTGCACTCAGTATCAAATCAGATGCTTTTGCGGATCCTAAAAAGTGAGCAAGTGTTGCACCTCCGCCCCAGTCGGGCATCAGCCCAAGTTTAACTTCAGAAAAACATATCACCCCATTTTCATTCATAATTCTCATGTCGCATCTGACAGCCAGCTCAGCGCCCCCGCCATAAGCGATGCCGTTAACAGCGGCTATTATGGGGACAGGAAGGGATATAAACCCATCAAGCGAACCCCTTAACGTTTTAACAGACTCATGAATGGCAGATATATTGTTTTGGGTTACCGCTTCATACAGAGATGAAACCATGGGGTTGTCCGGGTTCACATCGAAACCTGCACTGAAAGCCTTGTCTCCGGATCCTGTTAAAATGATGACACGAGGTAGGTTTTTCTTTAATTCATCTGTTACTCTTTGCAATTCAGAAAGCATAAATGAATTAAAAGCGTTTAACCTCTCAGGACGGTCGATCGTTACTGTTCCTATGTTGTTTTTTAATTCCAGACGAATACCATATTCAGCCATTAACAAATCTCCTTGAAACAAGCATTATTATTTTTCAAGAGCCCTTCTTATAGCTTCAGCAAGTTTTTTTCTTGATACCGGCTTCATAATAAATTCTTTAAAACCACTTTTTTTTGCTTTTTTAAGTGTAATAAGGGCACTGTAACCTGTACATAATATCATTGGTATGTCTTTTCTTACTAAAAAGATTTTTTTTAACAATTCAACGCCTGTCATATCAGGCATGGTCATATCTGTTATAACAAGGTCGATTTTTTTATGATCCTTTCTAAAAATTTTTAAACCATCTATAGCTGTTTTTGCGGTAATAACACTATATCCAAGGCGTTTTAAAATACGTTCAACTGCATCGACAATATCTTCTTCATCGTCTATAAAAAGAATTGTTTCGTTTCCAGCAGGTAGGGGTTCTATATTATTCTCTTCAGGTTTTTTACTTTTTAGACCAGGAAAAAACATATAGAAAACAGACCCTTTTCCAGGATCACTTTGAACAGTAATAATTCCATTGTGGTTTTCCACAATGTTTTTTGCAATGGTGAGTCCCATGCCGGAGAAAGACGTGCTTCTTTTTGTTGTAAAATAAGGCTTAAAAATTTGATCGATCACTTCAGGTTTTATTCCGCAACCCGTATCATTCACGCTCAAGACGACATATTTGCCTGGATCAAGTTTTTTATAAACACTGGTGTCTTCTGGAGAGATTGTTATATCAACAACGCTTATTTCAAGGACGCCCCCTTTTTTACCCATGGCCTGGACAGCGTTGGTGCATATATTTATAAGGAGCTGGTTGATCTGTGCAATGTCTGCAATTATTTCATCGTTTTCAGATGAAAAAGTACTCTGAATCTTTATTGTTGAAGGTATGGATGATTTTAAAAAATTAATAACTTCTCTGACGACAATATTTAATTTAAGAGGCGCCTTGCTTTGTTTCGAACTTCTGGTGAAACTTATAATCTGCACAATAAGATCTTTTGCTCGCATACATGCTTTTGCAACTTGTTCCATATGATATCTTGCAGGATCTCCTGGTTTGATGCCGGCTGATGCCAGTTCGGCATTTCCTTCGATTATCCAGAGAATATTGTTAAAATCATGGGCAATTCCTGTTGCAAGAGAACCTACAGCTTCAAGTTTGTGCGACTGCCTTTGAATAGAGCTAAATTGTTTTTGTTTGGAAATATCCGTAAAAACAATCATCACAGTTTCAACTTTTTTCCTGTTTTTCAGAGGTATGATTCTTGTTGACCACCAGGAATTGTCAGGGCCGGGATATTCGAAACTCTTTTCAAGGCCTGAATTAAAAACCTTTTTAATCATCTGAGAATGTTGTTCCGTGTATTCGGGTAATAGCATATCAAGAATTTTTTTCTTTTTAGTTTTTTGTAAAGGGAAGCCGGGGTCTTTATGGTTGATATAAACAATTTTATTATCCGAATCTATAGTTATGATGGCATCAAGCGAAGCTTCAAGCATGCGATTTAGAGCTTTATTTGTCAGTTTTTGAGACATGTCGGAATTAAATTTGATAGAATAATTTTAAAAATCAAGATTGTTCGGGGTTCTCGGGAAGGGAATTACATCCCTTATATTTGAAACACCTGTAACAAGCATCATAAATCGCTCAAACCCAAGACCGAACCCACTATGGGGCACAGATCCGAACCTTCGTGAATCAAGGTACCACCAGTAATTGTCTTTTAACAAGCCCATTTCATCCATTCTCTTTTCCAGCACATCGAGGCGCTCTTCACGCTGACTCCCTCCGATGATTTCACCAATCCTCGGCACCAGAACATCCATGGCTGCAACGGTTTTGTTGTCATCGTTGAGGCGCATATAAAACGGTTTGATGTCTTTGGGATAATTGAAAACAACCACCGGTTTTTTAAAATATTTTTCAGTAAGATACCGTTCATGTTCGGTCTGGAGGTCATTGCCGAAAGAGGGGGCGTATTCAAATTTTTTTCCCGAGCGCTCAAGGAGAGCGATTGCATCTATATATTGCAACCTTTCAAAATCAGAAGAAAGAATATTATCAAGCGTTTCATAAAGGGTTTTATCGACAAAATTTGCGAAGAGGTTGAGATCATCCCTGCAGTTGTCCTTAACATGGTTTATCATATACTTTAAAAGAGCTTCGGCAAAGGAAATATTTTCTTTTAGATCACAAAATGCCATTTCCGGTTCAACCATCCAGAATTCTGAAACATGCCTTGATGTGTTGGAGTTTTCTGCTCTAAAGGTTGGTCCAAAGGTATAAACATCGCCAAGGGACAGAGCGAACATTTCAGCGGAAAGCTGACCGGAAACAGTAAGGTTAGCCTCTTTTCCAAAAAAATCTTTTGTATAATCTGTTTTTCCTTTGGCAACAGGCGGGGCTTCAAGGTTTAAAGTCGTAACTCTGAACAAATCACCGGCTCCTTCGCAGTCGGAACCGGTTAAAACAGGTGTGTGGATATATCTAAAACCATGGTCTCTGAAAAAGCGATGCACGGCATAAGAGACTTCAGACCGTATTCTGAAAACAGCACCGTATTTATTGGTTCTTGGCCTTAAGTGGGCGATGGTTCTCAGATATTCATCTGAATGACGTTTTTTTTGGAGGGGAAAGGATTCAGGCGCTGTGCCGATAACATCCATGGCTTCCGCCCGGATTTCCCATTTCTGCCCTTTGCCCTGGGACTCAACAACTTTTCCTTTAACAGACACAGCTGAACCGGTTGAGAGTCTTGACACTTCACCGTAGTTGTCGATTGTATCATCAACGATGATTTGTATGTTTTTCAAGCAGGAGCCATCATTTATTTCAATAAAGGAAAAGCCTTTTGAATCTCGTCGAGTTCTCACCCAACCCTTAATCAATACGACGCTTGTTGGATCGTCTGCATTTAAAACATCGGATATCTTTTTTCGTTTAATCATATAATAACCTAAAACCTCACTGTTATATAATAACCTCTTCCACCGCGCTGCAGAAGAATTATGGCTGATTGTTCCAGCCGGTATTTAATAACAGCTTTTTTAAAATCATCCAAACTGGTTATCGTGATCTCATTTATCTGCCTGATGACATCGCCCGGTTCGGCTCCAATTCTGTACAGGTAAGACTTTCTGTCAATCTCTTTTACAACAACGCCGATTGAATGTTTTTTCACCTTTACACCATAAAGGTTATAAGCCAAAGGAAGCGCGTTATCAAGGGGATAGGCGGATGTTTTAACTGGAATGACTATGGTTTTATTGTTCCTGAAGACAGTAGCGTTGACGGCGTCACCCGCGGACAGGCTTCTTATTACAGCCTCGTAATCAGAGGTGGAAAGAAGTTTATTATTATTTATGGTAAGAATAATATCTCCTTCTTCAATGCCGGCCTTTTCCGCAGGACTTTGAGTTTCGATTTCTTTTACAAAAACCCCTTTTTTATCCGAAAGTTTGAGATAGTGCGCAAGCCCGGCATCTATATTTTGGACAACTATGCCGACCCATGCATGTATAACCTCACCGTATTTGATTAAGTCTGATACGATTCTTGAAGCCCTGTTAATGGGAATGGCAAAGCCTATGCCCTGCGCCTTAGCATAAATAGCGGTGTTAATACCGATAAGCTCACCATTGATGTTAAGCAGCGGTCCACCGCTGTTACCCGGGTTGATAGATGCATCTGTCTGAATAAAATTATAATATACTCGGTCATCGGTCCGGATGCTGCGATTGGTTGCGCTTATAACACCGGTTGTAACCGTATTTGAAAAGCCGAAGGGGTTTCCAATGGCTATAACTGTTTCTCCTATCATCACATCATTCGAGTTTCCCATATCAACAGCGGGTAGGTTATGTTCAGATAATATTTCCAGAACAGCAAGGTCGGAATCGGGGTCTGCTCCCACAACCCTTGCTTTATACTCTCTTTCATCTTTTAATGTTACGGTAATGGTTCCAACTTCTTCTATTACATGCGCATTGGTTAGAATGAAGCCCCTTTTTCCATCGATAATAACACCGGAACCAAGGCTGCTCCTTTTTGTTCGCTGTTTATATCCATGGTCGAAAAAATCTCTAAAAAAAGAATCGAGCCTCGGGTTAATTCCATATGCGGAAAAAGGATTAACGTTTTCTACTACTTCATATTTTGAACTTATGTTTACCACGGCAGGACTGACTTTGCTGACAGCTTGAACAACAGCATTTTGGCGAGGATATTCAGCAAACGCCCATTGATGAGAAAAGATGGATAAAAGAGAAAGGAATAAGGTTGAGAATAAAAAAACTTTAAAAATATTTTTATTGTTAAATAAATAGAATTCTGGCATTTTAACAGATTTCCTTTATAATGAAGACGAAAAGAAGGCGAAAAAACTACATTAATTAATAACATGAGTTATAAAAATATTCAAGAAATCCTTCCGTTTGTTGAAAAGCCGAGTCGATATCTCGGATGTGAGATCAACACGATACGAAAAGATAAAAACAACATTGATCTTAGTTTTTGTCTTGCTTTTCCGGATCTTTATGAGATCGGAACCTCTCATTTCGGCATGCAGATTTTATATCACATTCTTAACAAGGAGAGTGAAATATCTGCGGAACGGGTTTTTGCTCCAGGTAAAGATATGGAAGCCTGTTTGAGGCAACACGGTATTCCACTGACATCTCTCGAGTCAGGCACTCCTCTTTTAGAGTTCGACATTGTCGGATTCAGCCTCCTTTATGAGCTGAACTATACCAATATTTTGACAATACTAGAGCTTGCCGGCATTTCATTTTATTCTTCGGAAAGGAGTGGGCGAGATCCGTTTATCATTGCAGGTGGGCCGTGCACCTGTAACCCTGAGCCTGTTGCAGATTTTTTTGATGCCATGGTTATTGGAGACGGCGAGCATGTTATTATGAAAATAACCCGTGCATATATTAAGTGGAAGAAAGAAGGTGTGCGGGATAGAGAATCTCTTTTAAAAACCTGGTCTGAAATAGAAGGTGTTTATATACCGTCATTTTTTAAAGCAAGGTATAACACCGTGGGGATGCAGGTCACCGAAGCTCGAAGCGCTGTTGATAACCGGGTAAAAAGAACGCTGTCAAACAGCTTGGAAACCAGCGCATTTCCTGATGCGCCGGTGATTCCATTTGGACGACCTGTTCATGACCGTCTTAGACTTGAAATTGCAAGGGGATGCACAAGAGGATGTCGTTTCTGCCAGGCAGGAATGATATACCGGCCGGTGCGTGAAAGGTCTGTAGAGGATCTTGTTGATTTGGCTGAAAAATCGATACGTCTTACCGGCTATGATGATATTTCCCTTTTGTCTCTAAGCACCGGAGACTACAAACAGTTGAATTCACTGATGGCACATCTTTTTTGTAACCATGAGTTACAACATGTTGCCGTCTCTTTTCCTTCTGTCAGGGCCGATACGCTGACACCCGAGTTAATGAACCTTATTAAGAGTGTGCGCAAAACAGGGTTTACAATAGCGCCGGAGGCAGGAAGTCAGCGTTTGCGAAATGTGATCAACAAAAACATCAGTGAAAAAGAAATTTTTGATACGGTCGAACAAGCCTTTCAACTGGGATGGAATGTTATTAAGCTCTATTTTATGATCGGCCTCCCAACAGAAACCGATGAAGATCTGATGGAAATTGTAAGGATGGTTAAGGCGCTATCAACAATAAAGGGTTCCGGCAAAAAGAAAAAAACGATTAATGTCAGCATCACTACCTTTGTTCCCAAGCCCCACACGCCTTTTCAATGGGAGAAGCAGATATCTCCCGAAGATTCGAGGGCCAGATTTAATATGATTCATGATAATCTAAAAAAATTTTTCAGTGTGCGCCTTAAATGGCAGAACCGGGAAATGAGTCTTCTTGAAGGTGTGTTTGCCAGGGGTGACAGGCGGTTGTCAAAACTGCTTGTATCGGCATATAATAAGGGTTGCCGGCTTGACGGATGGACAGAGGAGTTTAACTTTGGGCTGTGGAAAGAAGCTTTTAAAGAGACCGGTATTGATAAAGATTTTTTTACAAAACGATCAAGGGACACATCAGAGCCTCTTCCCTGGGACCATATCGACAGTGGTGTATCAAAGGTTTTTTTAAAACAGGAGCTTGAAAGAGCCTTAATGGAAGAGACAATAAAAGACTGCAGACACGGACAATGTAACCAGTGTGGTGTGTGTGATTTTAAAAACATTGAACCCAAACTTAGCCGTAAAAAGGAGGCCGCGTTCGACCCGGATGTCTGTGGCGGTACAGCCAACAATAAAGAACAGTTGATCTATAATGTTGTCTATGAAAAAAAGAATAGGGCAAGGTTTTTCGGACACCTTGAAATGGCAAATATGTTTATTCGCGCCATAAAGCGTGCAGGGATCAACGTAAAGTATTCTGAAGGCTTTCACCCAAAACCGAAGATATCATTTTCAGACCCTATTCCGGTTGGCATGGAAAGCCTGGAAGAGTCTTTCAGGATAAGCGTAATAGACAGCGTTAAACCGGATGTTATAATAAGAGAACTGAACAGAAATCTTCCCGAAGGCCTTGTGGTTTATGATTGTACCCCATTTTCAAAAAAATCTGGAAAAGTTGAACGAAAAGCTTGTTCATACTATGATGTGTTTTCGAAACATCTGGTTTTTGACAAAGACGCACTCACCGGCTTTTTAAATACAGGAGAATTTGTAATTTCAAAACCGGATCGAAAAGGGGGGTTGAAAAAAGTCGATTTAAAAGATATTATATTAAAAATTGAATTGGTTACAAAAGACCGGATAGCAATGCAGACAAGGGAAGAACCGGGCAAAACCGTAAGGCCGTTGGATATTATTAAACACATTTTTAAATTGCCTGATATTAAATTAAAACAACTAAGGGTTGTTAAAAGATCAAAATTTAGAAAAACGGTTTAGAAAAATGTATAAAGAACTTATAATTAACGAAACCGAGCACGAAACCCGGGTGGCTTTACTTGAAGACGGAACAATAGTTGAGCTTTTTATTGACCGCGGGGACGATTCAAATATTGCCGGTAATACATACAAGGGAAGGGTTCAGCGTGTTCTGCCTGGTATGCAGGCTGCTTTTGTTGATATCGGCTTGAGCCAGGCGGCCTTTATTTATGTCGATGATGTTGTCGGTGATTCCGGTAATGAATATGAAGATATATTTGTAAATAAAGACGAAGAACTCCTTGTTGACAATGAAGCAGAAACATCTTTGTCTTTTTCAAAAAGACGAGAAAACAATATAGAAGAGCTTCTTACAGAAGGCCAGGAGATACTTGTTCAAGTAGCAAAGTCTCCCATCGGGAGCAAGGGGCCGAGAA
>CAZTYY010000137.1:0-9138 GCA_964617785.1 uncultured Desulfobacterales bacterium
TGTATACTGAGCCACATTTCCAGAACCGGATACCAGGCAGATTTTCCCTTCCATGCTTTCATTTTTCGTCTTCAGCATTTCATAAGCGAAATAAACACTTCCATAGCCGGTTGCTTCCGGACGGATAAGGCTTCCCCCCCACGATAGGCTTTTACCGGTTAATACACCGGTAAATTCATTACGCAGCTTTTTATACATACCAAAGAGAAAACCGATTTCCCTGGCGCCTACACCGATATCACCTGCGGGCACATCAGTATCAGGTCCAATATGGCGAAAAAGCTCACACATAAAACTCTGGCAGAACCGCATGACTTCATTATCGGACTTGCCTTTGGGGTCAAAGTCAGAACCGCCTTTGCCGCCTCCCATGGGCAGTGTGGTCAGAGCGTTTTTAAATACTTGTTCAAAGGCCAGGAATTTGAGAATACTCAAGTTCACGGACGGGTGAAAGCGAAGTCCGCCTTTGTATGGTCCGATTGCACTGCTCATTTCTATTCTAAAGCCACGATTCACCTGAACCTGTCCACTATCATCCATCCATGGCACACGGAATAATATTACACGTTCAGGTTCTGTGATCCTTTCCAGAATGGCTGCCTGACGGTACTCAGGATTTCTGTCCAGAACCGGCGCCACTGTTTCCAATACCTCTTGTACAGCCTGATGAAATTCATTTTGATCCTGATCTCTGTCTTTAATGTATTTCACAATGTCTGACATAATTCCCTCCTTGATAGTTTAATTGTGTTGTATATTTAAAATATTCGGTTAACCCGTTAACTCTTTTTTAAATTCTATAACTGCTAATTTATATGAATATTAAGTGTCAATTAAAAATTACTGTTTTTAAAGCAAAATTAACCTTTTATTGTTGAGCGGTGATCACGCATTGTGATTTTCTTCCGTCAATTTTCAGTATCATTGATTTTTTAAGCCGGACATGCCGTAAATAAGTTGTTTCTGAAACAACCGGAAGAGAAGTAACCCATCCCCAGTCAAAATAGTCGTTTGAGCTTTCTGTTGATTCCTCAGGTATCTCGGTAACCGTTATATAATGGATGCCCAGAGATGTGATGTTTTGAAAAAAATGAGAGCCCTGAGATGGATCAGCTTTTAGTTTTTCATTCCTCAATTCAATAATAGCAGCAACACCGGAAATATTTCGCCATTGAACAGGTATTCCGAGCCATCTGTCGGAAGACCCCCATCTCCCCGGACCTACAAGCAGGTATGGACGTTTTTCTTTAAGCAAATCAGCATTTATCCGGTTAACTTCCTCAGCGATTTGCATGGTTGCTTCCGGCTTAAAATCATCAGGCTTGACATAGACAATATCAAAGATTTTTTCATTTTTCCCGTTTCCAAGAGCTCTGGATGAACGGCAAATAGCGTTTTCAAGTTCCTGTTCGGTTATTTGTACATCAAATTGTTCTTCATCAGCTACCATTGGTCGCATTTGCAGAAAAAAGAAATCATTTTTTCGTTTTTTATCAGGATACAGATTCACTGCAAATTCGATTTCTACAGGGCATCCCATTCCTTTACGCCCCAGTTCCAGAATGTCACTCAACAGTTCAGGCAAAGGAATACTATTATATTTAAGAATCTGTGCAAAAGTTATAATCTTTGGCCCGTTAGCATACCAGGTATCCCTAATGCGGTGTTCTTCCGGTATATAAGTACTTGCAAGTGTTTTTAAAGGAAATTCATTTTCCGCATCATCTATATCTCTTTTTTCCAGGTTAGAGAGATTTTCAAAATTTAGGGTTTCAGAGTAATTTTTTATTCTCAATGTATAAAAAAACCTCTGAGCATTTACCAGAATGTCGTCAACTGTAGAAAACTGAGGCATAATACCAGGGTATTTGGGAGAAATACGCAGTGTTTTTTCACCTTCAACGACCATTTTACCTAGTCCCAATGCAATATGGACAATACCTTCTTTAGCTTTCATGCGGGATACCGGATAAAAATTATAAGACTGGGCAACTCCGGAAATGGCTGGATAATAATAGTCATCATATTCATCTCCCACCAACTCCTGAACAATAACTGCCATCGATTCCTCCTGAGGCGTGTTAGATGTATTTCTTGAAAAAGCTTTGGGGTTTTCATAATAAGTGGATGCATATACCAGTTTGATAGCTTTAATGAGATGTGAAAGTCGTATTGAAAAGTCCGGATGATTGTTGGGAATCATGTAAGTTTGATAAAGTCCGGCATAGGGTTGAAACTGAGCATCTTCCAGAAGACTGGAAGAACGGACGGACATTGGATATCTGGCTTTCTTGAGATATGCTTCAATCTCTTTCATCAGCCATTCCGGCATTTCTGCATTTAAAAAGCCTTTGGTAACCTCGTCATCTGTAAAGCCTTCTTTTGAATATTCCTGAAGATTGTTTTGTGTTACAAAAGATTCAAAACCGTCTGTGCAGACAACCATTGTTTTTGGAATGTTAATATTAATTTCAGTATATTTTTCATGAAGTTTCTCGTTCTGGTGAAGTAAAACTGATATAAATCCAAGCCCCCTTGCCTTGCCGCCTAGCGAACCCTGGCCGATTTTAACAAATTCAATGATATCCGGATCAAAATGGTGTCTGTTGAATTTAGAAACAACTCCTTTCTGTCGCCATTGTCTTAACGAATGAATATTAGAAATAATATACTCTCGTAATTCATCTGTAGTGCTGAAATCAGAAGCCTTAACCAAACGAAATTTCAAAGCAAGCGCGATTTCAGAACGAGCCATTATCCAATTGGAAAAATGATTGCGTTCTGCATGATAAAGGATGGATTTGTCTGGTATCTCGGCAAGCTTTTCTTCGAGGACGCGAAGGTTAACCGCCCGATCAATTTCCCGGCCGTCAGGCCTGCGAAATATAAAATCTCCAAAACCAAGTGAATCCAGAAAAAAATCGCGAATCTCTTGAAAGAGATTCAGGGAGTTTTTGTTTAGAAATATTGCCGGAATTTTTTCGGCTTTTTTTTTGTTTAGGGGCTCTGAACTCATCAGAAGAAGAGGAAGTTCAGGAATTTCTTTTCTTGCTTGAGAAAGAATCTCAATGCCGGCTACATCATTAATTTTTTCATTCTTGGGAATACGGGTGTCGGATATTATACAGGAAAGAAAGGGACGATATTTTTTATAAAGAAATATGGCTTCTTCATAGTTTTTGGCAAGCAGTATTTTAGGCCTTCCGCGCATTATCAGCAGTCTATGTTCTTCGTTAAAGCTGACTTCCAGTACCGCTTGTATCTGTTTTACAATTTCTTTATAGATAAACGGCAGAAAAAAAGAGTGATAGACTGGAGAATCTTCAACAAGAATTATAACACGTACATTTGACTTTTGAGTATCTTTTTCAACATTAAGATGATCTTCAGCATTTTTTATGAGGGCGAGAAGCAGGTCTGAGTTACCCGACCAGATAAATATTTTATCAATTCCACTGCAATTTTTATTTTTCGGAAGTGGATAAATTCCTTTTGTACTATGGGAAAGCAAAATAACCGGCAAATTCGGTTTTTTCTTTTTAATTTCCAAACCAAAAGAAAACGCATCCATTTCATCCAGATGCGGCATCGTAATAACCATATCAAAGTCTTTGTCTTCCAGAAGCGATAAAGCTTCCATGGCTGAAGATGTGCGGATCACTCTGGGCGGGTGGCTAAGATTTAGTCCGCTGTACTCATTTATAATTCTTGATGCGAGACTGCCGTCTTCCTCCATAATAAAAGCATCATAGGGACTGGAAACAAGTAGTACTTCTCGTATCTTGTTTGACATCAGATCATGATATACTTTTAAATGCGCGTAAAATTCACTCGGCAATTTCGCTTCCTTTAAATCCATTTCTCATCTTGTAGCTGTTTAGTGCGGATATCAGCGGAAACGATTTTAAAATTGCTTCCGCTGATTGCAAAAGCCGTATATATTAAAGAAGAATCAGGAATCAATGATCTGGAGCGCTTCTTCCCTGTAAGCATTCATAACATAGGGAATGCCTGTAACCTTAGCGCATTCTTCAGTAAGTGAGAACAGATCTTTTCTATTGATATATTGGATTTCCCAGTTTCTTGATCCTGCCATAAGTTGTTGAAGACCAATTTTAATCTTATCCACCGCACTGAAAATACCAAGTGCGCCAAGTGGAAGCTGATCCACTTCAGATCCATATTTTTCCTTCAACACTTCATAGTTCATAAAAATTTCTTCTTTGGTTGAACCGAATTTTGCCACAGTGGAAGGCAGGCCTTTATCTTCACCCCTTAACCATTTTTCAGCGTTTTTACCTACCATTCCCGGAATCATCAGCGCTCTACCCATACAAACCGCTTTACAATACGGCGCGCCAAGTGCAAGGGATTTAAAAACATGATCTTCTGCGGAAAAGCCACCGGCAAATGCGATATCCGGAACCCATTTTCCGTTTTTTGCCATACGTTCACAAAGCTCATATGCCATGGAATGTAAATATATGGAAGGAATTCCCCATTCATTCATCATCCTCCACGGACTCATTCCCGTACCTCCAGGAGCGCCGTCAATAGTTAAAAGATCTATTTTTGCATCACTTGACCAGCGAATCGCCATTGCCAGCTCTCTCATTGGGTAAGCGCCTGTTTTTAATGTTATTCGTTTGGCGCCGAGTTTGCGGATTCGTTCCACCTCATTCATGAAACCTTCCTGGTCAATGAAACCCAGCCGAGAATGTCGTTCAAACTGTTTCAATGGGCCGGCTTTGAATGCTGCCTGAAATGCGGGGTTTTCCGGATCAGGTGTTACAATATAGCCGCGCTTTTTCAATTCTATCGCCCGTTTCAGCGAGTTTACTTTTATCTCCCCGCCTATACATTTAGCTCCCTGACCCCATTTTAACTCAATCGTCTCTACACCGAGTTTTTCGATTACATATTCGGCAACACCGTTACGCGTGTCCTCAACGTTCATTTGGACAAGAATATCTCCATATCCTTCATAGTATCGTCGATATTCTTTTACACGGCGGTCCATTTCCGGAGACTTTGTGATCTTTCCACTTTTATTAAGTTCCAACTCAGGATCAATTCCGCATACATTTTCACCACAAACCAGGCTAATACCGCTTATTGCTGCGCCAACAGCAAAATGATTCCAGTTTTTACGCGCAATGTCTGTGCTGCCAAGGGCTCCGGTAAAAACAGGAGCCTTCATCTTTACCTTGTTGGTAACCCCGTAAGATGTTTCAGTATTAACTGCAGGAAAAGTAGCCTGATCAGGATCTTCGGGAACACCCTTTGCTCCCAAAGCATAACCCATAATATTTAAATGAGAATAATCAACAGGATAGTCCTTGTCGGCCCCGGCGGTGATGCTTCCGAATGGTTGTGGATAAAGAAGCTCTCGTCCACGAAATGTGGCCTGAAACATATCACAATTACCGCGGCAACCGTCAATACACCTGCTGCATATTCCAGACTGCGGTGCGATATTTTTTGATCTGTTTTTTGTTTGAAGAGCATCATTTGCATTTGGTCTATGTAAATTCATTTATACAGTCCCCCTTAATTAAAAAAAATTGTCGTGATGCAATTGGGATCAGACGCTTGTTAGATGTAATAAAAAAAGACGCCTTCCCAATGCACTCTGGAATAAAAGACGTCTTTGTCTGTTTAATATTTAATAGTTTCTCACGTCATTGTGCTAAACTCGCCAATAGATTCAATTTATTAACATTACTTTAATCATCTGTCAAGCATTATCCCAAAAAATACATATATGTATATTTCGACAACATTTACTACAATATTGCCTGGCACATTTTATAGATTTATGCTATCGCGATATAACATTAAGAAAATACACAGTTATTCGACATGGCATGCAAATTGCGAAACAGTAAGGAATAGTTAAATGTTATTAGAACTTTCTGAAATACAAATATAATAACTGCATAGGAGGTAAAGACCGATGAAAAAGAAAAGTTTAGCACTTGCCGCTGTTATGTCATTAATTCCATTTTCAGCAGCATTTGCGGGCAGCGATGCCTAAAGGGGTCTAAAGGGGTCTAAAGGGGTCTAATAAAGGTAAAGGGGTCAAGTCCGCTCTTAGCTCATTTTGATTGATTCGGCATAAGGCCGTAAGCGCCTATCCGGATGTTCCATATTTCCGAAATTTCCTTCAACAGCTCCGTATACATGACAAAGTCTTGATCATCCGAAAAAATCGCCTCTCCACGTCTGCCGCGATTCATCACAGGGGACCATGCATCTGGATATGCTATGCGAAGAGGACGTGCCATAATGTTTTTTTCTTATTAAAATACCACAAACACAAACAGGCCAAGAGCGGACTTGACCCCTTTATGACCCCTTTATTATTGAATCAAACCATATTCTTTTCTTCTTGACAAACCAGCATCGCCTAGAATAATTGAACAAATGATTCAATAGTTCAAATGCTATGGATGCAAATGACAAAAACTGACAAACAACAGGATATTTTTAATGCAGCCTTAAAGCTGTTTGCCCGCCTTGGCTTCAAGAAAACCACAGTTGAAGATGTGGCTGCCGAGGTCGGAATGACCAAAAGCAATCTCTATTTTTATGTAGCCAATAAACGGGAACTGTATGACCATACCGTTGGCAATGCCTTGAGAGAATGGCGCGATTCAGTTGCCACAGCTATTTTAGTCAAGGACGACGCAGTAGAAAAGTTTAAGGTTATGGCTGTGAAATCATTTGAATACCTGTCAAATCACGAAGAACTGCGATCAATTCTTATCATGGACCCCGGCATTTTTACCCTGTCACCTGCCGAAGATCGTTTTTATGAAATCAACCAGGGTGCTATGCTGCTGATAAAAAATATTCTCGTTCAGGGGATCAAAGAGGGAAGATTTTATAAAGTTGATGTCGACCATATGACGGAACTCCTTTTTTCGATTTATATCATGTTCCTGATCAAGACTTACATCAAATCCGAGGGAAGCTCTGCTTTCCGCATGTATGAAGAAGGGGTAACGCTTATTTTACGGGGATTGTGCCGGAAAGATCTTTAATTTTCGGCCTGCCCACAATTAACTAAATAAATCATACAGGAGGTGCCCATGACTGAAGCAACGGTACAGGCGTTAAACGGCCTGAGAGATCTTTCAATGATAAAATGGTATACCGTAACACTGCTTTTAATTGTTTTCTATATTTACGCAAAAGAAATCAAGCTGGCCCGTTCCACCGGCAACTGGGGTGCCATCTTTGCAGGACTTACCCTATTCGGCGTCGATTTTTTCAATGAAACCTGGAACGGGTGGGTCATGCACCTGACCCAACACTCGGCGTTCTGGACAACACCCGGCGACACCTCTCTTCGCGTCATGGTCGGCTGGAACATTGAAATCATTTTCATGTTCCTGATAGGCGGTATTGTTTACTATCATACGCTTTCGGAAAGCACGACGGAAAAAATATTGGGCATGCCTGAAAAATGGTTCTGGGCGATCAACTATTCAGTTTTTGCGGTCTTTATAGAATGTGTTCTCAACTATGGCGGACACCTGGTCTGGGAATACCCGTTCTGGGAGCGTACGTTTAAAGGTATCTGGCTGATTTTTTTCTTTGGCTATTTCCACTTCTACTGTGCAGTCATTTTTGTGCTCTGGCTGAAAACAATGAAAAGCAAAATTATAGCAGTGTCAATTATCTATGCGGTTCCGATCATAATGAATATCCTTGCCTTTGGTTTTTTCGGCTGGAATTATTAACCCATTGTGGTTCAATTTTTAATGCTATAAACCTGCGCCGGCCCCGTGTAAAACAGGGCTGGTGCAGGCAGGCTTCTTTTCAGTTATCTTTTTATCTCTACAAAAGGAGATATGATGAGATTAAAAACAGTTGCCTCATTGATAAAAAGCGGACAATTGCTGTTGCTGCTATGGTTTAAAGGGCGGTTTACATCTTTTTATCGCTTGTCTTTCTTAGCCTCTATGGCGGACAGTGTCATTATGGAAAAGCTTGCCAAGGGCCCTGTTACCATCGAAAATTTGACTGAAAGCGTTTCAAAAGATCCATCCATGCGAAATGCCACCGAAGCCTGGCTGAACCTGGGGATTCAACTGGGCTTGGTAAAAAAGGATGGTGCGGGATATTCTCTTCGCGGTTTTTTCACAAAAAAACTGGCTGCCTCTGAAAACGACGCAATACGTGCCCTGGTTCGTGAGGTTGCGAGCCTTCACCACCTGTATATTATGCAAACACCTGCAAAGCTGGAACAGGGAATTCTTTGGAATCCCGATGAGCAGCACCGCGAATATGGTGATGTAATCGCTCGGTCAAGTCAAACCCTTGAGCCTTTTCTGTTTGAAGTGATTGATCGCTTTTTCCCCAAATCAGAAGATATTCGTTTGCTTGAAGTGGGTTGCGGATATGCGGGGTATATTATGTATGCGGTGAACAGGCACATAAGGCTGAACGCTGTTGGGCTGGAGCTCGATTTGCATGTTGCGGAGATAGCCAAAACCAATATTCAAACCAGAGGCCTGCAGGATCGCGTAAGAATAGAGGTTGCAGATGTTAGAAATTACCGAACAGCTGAGTTGTTCGACATACTGACACTTTATAATAATATATACTATTTTCCCGTGGAAGAGCGCATTGAACTGTTCAAACATCTGCGAAGCCTTCTAAAGCCGAATGGCCGAATCTTGCTGACCACTGGATGTATGAACGGTGGTATTGAGTTTGAACTGGTGAATTTGATTCATGCCACGACAAAGAGTTGGGGACGACTGCCGTATAAAGACGAGATGTTGCAGCAGTTGTCCGCAGCTGGTTTTGAACGTAATTTGGCAATAAATCTTATTCCTGGCGATAAATATCATGCATTTGTAGGATACAAATCTTAAATGGGAATAGAACCCTAACGATAAATCCCAACCTCATGAGTCTCACCAAACCTTTAAATTTGATTTGCCGATCACTGCGATTGCAAACCCTCCGAAAAATGAAATCGAAAGAAATAATCAATTTTAGAAAAATTCGACACCACTATATATTGTGACGGTAACTTTAAGTAAAAGGGGAAACGAAACATGCATCAGTTAGGCGCCTTTTGTACCAACTTATTTGTCTGTAGTGTGTTCTTTACCCAAGTAT
>CAZTYY010000138.1:0-8967 GCA_964617785.1 uncultured Desulfobacterales bacterium
TTCAAGAACAGATTTAAGCGAAACACCCACCAGCAGAACGGCAATAAAAGTGGATGCTCCGAAAATATAAAGAATTCGCCTGCGGGTCTTCCTTAATATAGAGTTGCTGTCATCCATTGTATTTATCCTGTTTTATGAAAACCTCTTTAAAAGCCGCTTTGCGCCTTTTTATCTCGGCGTGGGGAGGCTGCCTCGCCTTAGCCATTTGAATTAAAGTCAAATGGTTCCACCCACAGCCCACGATATTCCGCGCTTGGCCGGTTGATGGACTTTTTACGAGTCCGTTTTGTATATCGTACAATTCGATGCATTGATTAATCGCCAAAATAAGGTCGGCATTTTCCCATGGTTTTATCAGGTATTTATCAATCCCTTTTTCATTTACGAATTTTTAAAAGTTTAGAAATAAATCTTATACAATATGATGTGTTTTGGAATGTGCGTTCTGAAAGAATATTTCTTTATATCATAAAATTTAATAAATTGCTATAAGAAAATCAAATGGCAACAAAAGGAGGTCACCAAAAATCTTTGGTCTTTTTCAGTTGTAACCGGTTGTAATTAAATAAATAATGAGGATTTGATTTTCAAAACAACAAAAGATTGTAACCGTTCACAGGGTACAGTGCCCAATAAACGCCAAGTTGTTTTTGCGCATTCCCCCTTTGCCCCGGAGGGATTTTGTGACGTAGCCTATCACGCTTATGCGGTGTTTACCCCGGTCCCCTGGCAAACTGCACCCTGTGAACGGTTACGATTTGTCAATTCTCGCTTCAAACTGATTTTTTCGCTTCCTACCTGCTACTGTTCAATAGAAACCCTGATAATTTTTCTCTTGAAATCTTTTTACCTGCATGGTCTACTCCCGTTGTTAATAATTTTTTATAAGATTTCAATAAGTAATGAATAACCGGTTCGCCCTGGAACAGATAAGAATGAATAAAAAATCTCTTCTCTTTATTTGCACGGAAAACTCTGCAAGGAGTCAGATGGCAGAGGGATTTGCAAAAAAGATAGCGCCTGAAGGCATTTTGGTCTGCAGCGTGGGAACCAAACCGGCGTCTGAAACACATAGAATGGCAATATCCGTCATGAAAAATCATGGCATAGATATTTCAAGTCAGAAGCCGAAAAAAATATCTGCTCTAAAAAAATACAGATTTGATCTTGTGATTACACTCGGCCCATCCACAAAGGAAAACTGCCCTCCCCTTGCCGGTTCTCCCTCTCGTGTCCACTGGAATCTTGACGATCCGGCGGTAAATAGCGGCGGTAAAAATAAAATGAAAGAGGCATTTCGAGAAGGTGCGGATACAATCAAAGCTCTTGTGTCAGATCTTTTCAACATGGGTTATTTTGAGGCATTTGTCACTCAGAAAAAAAATACGGAAAGAATACTTAATAACCTTTCTGAGGGATTAATCGCCCATGATCTTGACAGAAAAATATTTTTTTTCAGTGAAGGTGCTGAAAAGCTAACCGGACGTTCCGAAACAGAAGCTATCGGAAAAGACTGCCATGATGTTTTCATTCCCAGGCTTTGCGGCGAAAATTGTTCGTTCTGTGCTGGATCAAATTATTCAGGATCTGAGACTAAGTATTATTCAACTATAGTTCCTGAAATGAATGGAGTCAGAAAAAAACTCGATGTTACTGTAGTGCCCTTGAAAAATGAGAGTGGAGAAATGACCGGTGTCGTAGCCAGTTTCCATGACCTCGCGGAGTTAAGGGAAATGTCAACCGTAATAAATGAAAGGAATAGTTTTTCAGGCATCATCGGCCGGTCTGCTATAATGATGGACGTCTTTGAACAGATAAAAAACCTTTCCTCTTATGACATGCCTGTGAATATATTTGGTGAAACCGGAACCGGAAAGGAAATTGTTGCAAATGCCATTCATAATGAAAGCACCAGAAGGGATAACCCCTTTGTGCCTATAAACTGCGGTGCATTGCCCGAAGGCCTTATTGAAAGCGAACTTTTCGGCCATATTAAAGGATCGTTTTCAGGTGCGGTTCGCGATAAAAAGGGACGTTTTGAGCTTGCAGATGGAGGCACAATATTTCTGGACGAAGTGGCTGAGCTTCCTAAACATGTCCAGGTCAAACTGCTCAGGTTTCTTCAGGAAGGAACACTTGAAAAGGTTGGAAGTGAAAAAAATATTAAAGTCAATGCACGTATCATAAGCGCAACAAACAAGGATTTGAAAAAAGAGGTTCAAAAGGGAAATTTTCGGGAAGACCTGTTCTACCGTATTAAAGTAATCCCTGTAAACCTTCCGCCTTTAAGAGAAAGAAAAAGTGATATCCCGCTTCTTTTGGAACACTTTATTAGCCGAATAGCAAAAACAAACAAAAGAAATCGAAAAAATATCTCTAAGGATGCTGTTTCCGCTTTGATGAATTATTCATGGCCCGGTAACGTGCGAGAGCTTGAGAACGCCATCCAGTTTGCTGTTATCAAAAGCACAGGAAACGTGATCGCTCCTAAAGATCTGCCAATGGAACTTACCGAAAACTTAGATATGACTCCAAAGCGAGGCCCTTCTAAAAAGCTTGACATAGATTCTGTCAAGACAACAATAGTTAAAACCGGCGGGAACAAAGCAAAAGCAGCAAAAATCCTAAACGTCGGTCGGGCAACCCTTTATCGTTTTATAAATGATCATCCTGAAGTTGTACCAGATGATTTATAACAAGCCGATTTGTAAGAAGTCGCATTTATTACATTTACGTAAACATGCAATATTTTCTGAAACACCCTTGTCTCATGTTTTCAGGCAAACCTGACTGTATGTATATTATAAAATGTTTACATTATGCAAATAACCTATATTAACAGTTGGTTATTTTTAATATCAAAAATGGCATGTAATTTGATATCTATTTAAATTATATAGAGCTACAAAACAAAGGAGAAAAAAATGAGTTACGATTTTAATGTTGATGAAGTTTTTGAAATGGCTGAGCAGATTGAGCGAAATGGTGCAAAGTTTTACAGGGAAGCCGCTGAAAATGTTGATGACAGCGATGCCAAAAAACTTCTAAACGAGTTTGCTATAATGGAAGATCAGCATGAGAAAACATTTGCCGGGCTCAGATCCGGGCTGAAAGATGAAGAAAAACAAGGCACTGTTTTCGATCCTGAGGAAGAAAGTGCGTTGTATCTCCGTGCCTTGGCAGATACCAGGGTGTTTTTTAAAAAAGAGATAGACATATCTTCTTTAAAAGAAATTCTCAAGGCAGCACTAACCGCTGAAAAAGATTCCATTGTATTTTACCTTGGGATGAAAGAGTTGGTTCCGGGAAAACTCGGTAAGAATAAAATAGACGATATTATCAAGGAAGAGATGAGTCATATCAAAATCATAGGTAACAAGCTCAGAGAGTTTAAAGAATGATGGAAAAGGAAAACAGAAAATGGCGAACCCTGAAGAGATGTGGCAGTGCCAGACGACAAGCTGCGGATACATTTACAACCCTGACAAGGGAGACAGAAAAGGAAAGATAGCAAAAGGAACACAATTTACCGAATTGCCGGATGACTGGAAATGCCCCGTATGCGGCGCAAGTAAAAAGGCGTTCAAACCTCTTGCAGGTATCGGGAGTAATTAAAAACCACAATGGCTTTTGATTAAGCGCGGAGATAGTTATGTCTGGGAAAATTAATGCTCTTTTTCTTCTCTTTTTCATCCATATCACTTTCATGCAGGCAGCCGGCCTTTATGCAAACCAGGAGAATGCCGAACTAATAACATTACAGGAGGCGATTGACACAGCACAAAAAACCCATCCGTTAATAAAAGCCGCACAGGAAAGAGTACATGAAGCAAAATCAGGTGTCACGGTTTCCAGAGCTCATTTTATGCCAAGACTTAACGTCAGTGAAACATATATGAGAACAAACGATCCTGCCGCAATATTCTCAATGAACATGCGGCAGGAAAGCAATCTTGGCTTTACTGATTTATTTCAAGATTATATGGGAGTTTACCAATCCGGAGATCAAAATGCCATGAACGATTTTATTCAGGGGATTGATAAAAGATTTTATGATGTTGATGATCAGGGCGGTTTCGACACAAAATTGCAGATTGTTCAGCCCATATACAATGGCGGAAAATCTTTTTCAGGTCATGAAATGGCTAAAATTAATTTAGAGGCTATTAAAAAACAGAAAAAACGCATTGAAGAATTTGTCACCTTTAATGTTATTAATGCATATCTTAATATTTATCTCGCGAAAGAGTCTGTGAAAGTTGCCCGGGAAGCAATGAATTCCGCCTCAGCACATGTAAAATTTACCGAAACTCATGTAAAATCAGGGACAATAGTCAGATCTGATCTTTTAAGGGCAAAAGTTCATCTGGCTACGGTTGATGAGATGCTCATATCTTCAAACAACAACCTGGAGCTCGCCCATTTTGGATTTAAACGGGCTATCGGGATAGACCCTGATGATGCCATTCGATATAAAATCAATGTCGATGAATTTAAAAACCCGGATAACAAAAAAACAGAAGTTTCAGAAGCTGAATTAATCAAAACAGCCCTGTCATCCAGAAAAGATCTACAGGCAATAAACTTAAGCATTGATGCCATGCATAGTCAAGAAGCACTTGAAAAAGCCGATTATCTTCCGCATATCAATGCATGGTTTAATTATGATTTATATAATGGCGATAACTTTGATTACAGTGGCAACCACTGGATGGCCGGAGCATCTCTCACTGTGAATCTCTTTAATGGCTTGTCAACCTATGGAAAAGTCGAACAGGCAAAATACAAAACAGCTGCCATGAAGCAGAAAAAAAATAACCTCAGACAGGACATAATAATGCAAGTCCAAAAAGGCTGCAGAAACCTGCAGACAGCTTTGGCAAGAGTTAATATAACCGAAAAAGCGATTGAGTCTGCAAAAGAGACCCTTCGTATTGTCACATCAAGGTATAAGTCAGGAATTATTCCTTTTATTCAGGTTACAGACGCCGAAGTCGCGCTGATCAGGGCGGAAACAGGCTATGTTAAGGCGTTGTATGACGCCCGTCTTGCATCAGCTGAGATCGATCTTTCGACAGGACGTATAAATTTAGCAGGTAAGCTTTGAACCTATGGAGATTTATCATGAAACAGGGCCAATTTCTTATTTACATTCTTGTCACTCTTTTTTTTGTCTCAATACTGTCATGCGGACATGATGAAGATAATAATGATTCAAAGAAAATTACAACATTTCCCGAACCGGTTGAAGTTGCAACCGTTCAAACCACAAAGATACCTATTTTTTATGAAGCAGTGGGAACAATAAAAGCAAAAGCCAGTACCCTCCTTTCCAGCAAGGTTCCCGGCCATATAAAAAATATCAATGTTAACGAAGGGGATAAAGTTGCTGCCGGTGACGTTATTGTGCTGATTGATGATAGAGGTATTAACGCGAAACTGGACCAGGCAAGAGCGGCCTATGAAAGTTCAAAAAAAGCCCTTGATGAGATCGGAAATTCAATAAATCAGGCCAGGGCAAGAAAGGAGCAGGCGGAAGCCAATCTGTCTTTGGCCCAGGCAACCTATACGCGTTATGAAAATCTTTACCGGGAAAAGGCCACAAGCGATCAGGAATTTGATACGGTGAAAGCCAAGTTGCAGGTATCAAGAGCACAGGTCAATGAAGCAGCAGAAGGTATTTCCAGCCTGATGTCGAAAAAGGATCAGGTAGCATCGTCGATTGAACAGGCAAAATCAGCGGTTGAAGAAGCCAATGTAATGAAAAGCTATACAACGGTAACAGCGCCTTTTGACGGTATAATTATTAAAAAACATGTTGAAGTGGGGAGTCTGGCAGTCCCGGGGGTTCCTTTGATGACACTGGAAAACCCGCAAGGATTTCAACTGGAGGTTGACGTAAGGGAAAAGGAATTTGCCAATAAAGTCAAAACAGGAAGAAAGGTGGCGGTAAAAATCGATGCCCTGAGTGACAAAGTCATTTACGGCAGGGTTGCCGAAATCGTTCCCGCTGCAGACCCGATGACCAGGACATTTAAAGTCAAAATCGCCCTTCCCGAGCTTCCAAGCATAAAAAGCGGAATGTACGGAAAGGCCATGTGTTTTAGGGGGGAAAGAGATGGAATCCTCATCCCGCGAAATGCGTATATCAAAAGAGGCCAGCTTGAACAGGTTTTTACAGTAGATTCCGATAATATTGCTGTTCTTCGCCTGATCAAAACCGGAAAAATATTCGAAGATGAGATCGAAGTTTTAGCAGGATTGCTGGAGGGAGACAGAATCATTATAAATCCAAAGACAGGTCTTAAGGATAGATACAAAGTTAAGGTAGGGGTAAAATAATGCGGTTAGGACCTGCAGGACATATCGCAAAGGCGTTTATAGATTCCAAACTGACACCTCTCATTGTGTTTGCGTCGATTCTTTTAGGTGTTGGTGCTACCCTGCTTCTTCCACGGGAAGAGGAACCGCAAATTAAAGTCCCCATGATCGATATTTTCGTTCAAATGCCCGGTGCTTCAGCCAAAGAAATTGAGGAAAGAATTGCCGGCCCCATGGAAAAGCTTATCATGGAGATCCCCGGCGTAGAATATGTTTACTCCACATCCCGCCCTCAGTTTGCCATGGTAGTCGTCAGATTTAAAGTGGGTGAGGATGAAGAGAAAAGTATTGTCAATCTGAACCAGAAAATGTTTGCCAATTTTGACCTGATACCGCCGGGAGCGTCAAAACCGCTGATAAAGCCGAGAAGAATTGACGATGTCCCTGTTTTAGCCTTAACATTCTGGTCGGATATATATGATCATTACACCCTGCGGCGCGTTGCAGCCCAGGTTACAGATTCCATTAAACAGATCCCTGATGTTTCTGAAGTTACGATCATTGGTGGAACAAGACGTGAAGCAAGAGTGGAGCTTGATTCAGGTAAACTTGCAGCCCATAATATTGCTCCTGCAATGATTGCTTCCTTACTGACAAAATCGAACCAACAGTTCCTTGTGGGAAGTTTTACATCGAATTCAAAGGAAATACTTGTTGAAACCGGAGGATTTTTTAAAAATTCCGATGAATTGGGCTCTCTTGTAATAGGCGTTTATAAGAATACCCCGGTATATTTAAAAGATGTTGCAGAGATTACAGATGGGGCGGAAGAACCGTCAAATTATGTATTTTTCGGGGTTGGGTCTTCTTCAAAGCATAAAAACATCAGAGAAGACTTTTCAAAGGGAAGCACATACCCTGCTGTGACGCTTGCCGTCGCCAAAAGAAAAGGAACCAATGCCATTACTGTGGCGGAACAGGTACTCAAAAAAGTTGATATCTTAAAAGGAACGATAATTCCCGCTGATATTCAAACAACCATCACAAGGCATTATGGTGAGACCGCTGCTGAAAAAGCGAATGAGCTCCTGTTTCATATGGGAATAGCAATTTTTTCCGTCATGATTCTCATTATGCTGACTCTAGGATTAAGAGAATCCGGAATCGTTGCTATTGCCATACCGGTTACACTGTCTTTGACCTTAATTGTATTCTACCTCTATGGATATACACTCAACAGGATAACCCTTTTTGCTTTAATATTTTCCATCGGTATTCTTGTGGATGATGCCATTGTTGTTGTAGAAAATATTGTAAGGCACAGGCATCTGCCTGAGAACAAAGAAAAATCATTGAGAACCATAGCGGTGGAAGCAGTAAGTGAAGTCGGAAATCCTACTATTCTTGCAACATTTACCGTAATTGCCGCAATTTTACCCATGGCGTTTGTACGCGGCCTTATGGGGCCATACATGAGACCGATTCCTGTTGGCGCTTCCGCTGCCATGGGTTTCAGTCTGATTATAGCCTTTGTTGTTACACCCTGGGCAGCCATTCGTCTTTTAAAACCATCAATATCGTCAGCGCATTCGGAACACCATGAAGACTGGTCAATAAAGCTGTATAGAAAAATTATGTCCCCCCTGATTAATAAAAAATCCACAAGACGTATTTTTTTAATCAGCGTTGTTCTACTGCTATTTGGTGTCATCGCACTGGTTCCCTTAAAGCTGGTTAAAGTGAAGATGCTGCCTTTTGACAACAAGAGTGAGTTTCAGGTGATTGTCGATATGCCGGAAGACACCCCCCTTGAAGCAACCGCCAGGGTACTGCAGGAACTGGGGAATTATCTTGCAGATGTCAAAGAAGTCACAGATTACCAGCTTTATACAGGCACATCTTCCCCGTATAACTTCAATGGACTGGTAAGGCATTATTTTTTAAGGAAAGCGCCGCATCTTGGAGACATTCAGATCAACCTGGTTCCAAAACATGACAGAAACAGGCAGAGCCATGAAATCGCAAAACATGTCAGATCAGGATTGTATGAGATCGCTAAAAAATATGGGGCTACGATTCAAGTGGCGGAAGTTCCGCCGGGGCCGCCTGTCCTGCAGACTCTGGTTGCGGAAATATATGGTCCTGATGAAAAAAGCCGGCTGGATCTTGCAAAAAAAATTAAATCTATATTTGAAACAACTGAAGACGTTGTTGATGTGGATTGGTACATGGAAGAGGCCGGGACAAAAGTTTCTTTTGATGTTGATAAAAGAAAAGCAAAACTTTCCGGCATAGAGATGGAACAGATTAATGCGTCGCTTCACATTGCCGTCCGTGGAATGAAAGTCGGCCTGATTCATAAAGATGATGAAAAAGAGGATCTGGCAATAAAATTGAAATTTCCCGTGGAAAAACGATCAAGCATCACCGATTTATGTGAAATCCAAATCATGGGAGAAAAAGGCAACCTTGTCCCCCTTGGAGAGCTTGTAAATGTATTTGAAAAGCCGATTGACAAATCCATATATCATAAAAACGGCATGCCGGTTATTTACATTACCGCCGATGTGTCGGGGACTGAAGAGTCGCCTGTTTATGCGATTTTAAAAATGTCTGAAAAAATTTCTAAACTTAAAGATGAGCAGG
>CAZTYY010000139.1:0-3057 GCA_964617785.1 uncultured Desulfobacterales bacterium
AGAGATGATATCATTGAAATAAGATGGCATGGACGGGGCGGCCAAGGCGCGATTACAGCTGCGAAAATAGTGGCAAATACAGCTTTTTCTTCAGGATACTCCGGCGTTGTAATGACACCTACGTTTGGAACGGAACGCCGTGGTGCGCCGGTTTTTACGTCCCTGAAAATCTCAAAAAATAAGATCTACGACCTGTCTCCAATTGTAAGCCCCGACATGGTGATTGTTCTGGACCACCAGCTCCTTGAAGAAGCAAACGTCACATCAGGACTTAAACCCGGCGGCCTGGTAGTACTGAACACATCCATGGCTCCTGACGCCTTTAACTTAGGAAATGCCAAAATAGCCACCGCTGATATAACATCATTGGCAATAAAAACAGGATTAAAACCCGGCATCGTCAACTCAGGTATTATCGGGGCCTTTGCAAAGGCCAGCGGACTCCTGGATATAAACCTTCTGGCCGATGAGATCAGAAAGGAGTTTAAAGGTAAAAAACCCGATGAAAATGCTGAGGCCGCAAAAATTGCTTTTAGCAGCACAATTGTTGGAGAATGATAAATGAAAAAAAAAATTTACGGGCGCATGAAGTCCCACAGTGAGCCGGGACCCGGTGATGCCGGCAAGACAGGATCATGGCGCGTTTTGCGCCCTGTTATTGATCTTAAAAAATGCATCCCCGCAAAATCAGGCAAAAAGGCCTGCTTTTTATGCTGGCTTTACTGCCCGGACGGAGTTGTAACAAGGACGATCCCGCCTGAAATCGATTACGAATATTGTAAAGGCTGCGAGATCTGTGCTGAAGAATGCCCGGCAAATGCCATAGCGATGATTGAGGAAGCGGAATTCATGGAGACGGAGGGTTAGGAGTATGCATGTTATTGAATCAGGCAACGTTGCTGCAGCAACAGGTGTAAAGCTGGCACGCGCCCGGGTGATTGCCGCCTATCCGATTACACCTCAGACACCGCTTACGGAAAAACTGTCCGAACTCGTCGATTCAGATGAAATGGATGCAGAATATATTCCGGTGGAAAGTGAGCACAGCGCACTGGCTGTATGCATTGCAGCATCCAGCACAGGCTCCAGGGCCTTCACAGCCACAAGCGCTAACGGCCTTCTTTATATGAATGAACAGATCCACTGGGCCGCAGGAGCCAGGTTGCCGATAGTGATGTGTGTTGCAAATCGTGGCGTCGGTGCGCCATGGACGGTGTGGAACGATCACCAGGATTCAATTTCCCAGAGGGATACCGGATGGATTCAGCTTTATGCCTGTGACCATCAACAAATTATAGACACGGTAATTCAGGCTTATTACATCGCGGAAACAGTGAGTATCCCTGTAATGGTATGCTATGATGGATATCTTCTCTCTCACACTTATATGCCGTTTGACATTCCTGATCCTGCCGATGTTGATACATTTTTGCCGCCTTTTAATCCCGACTATGCATTGAATCCGGACAATCCGGCAAACCTTAACACCGTAACCCTGCCAGAGCTCAGACCCGATATTCGCGGAAATACCGCTCCCGCATATATGGAAATCCGCTATTGCCTCCATGATGACATGAGAGAAACCATAGATGTTGTTACAGAAACTGACAAAGAATACCAAAAAATCTTTGGACGTGGGGGCAGCCCCCTGGTGGAAACTTATAGGTGTGACAACGCAGATTATATCGCTGTCTGTCTCGGTTCGCTCTCCTACCAGTTAAGGGATGTAATCGATATCCTCAGGGATGAAGGCATGAGAATCGGCGTAATGGGAATCAGGCTTTACAGACCGTTTCCCGACAAAGCGATTGTAGAAATGTTATCCAAAGTAAAAGTTGTAACGGTTTTTGAGAAAGCTTTAAGTTACGGATACCAGGGTCCATTGTTTTCCGATATTAAGTCTGCTCTTTATCACTTAAAAGAGAAACCTTTGATACAAAATTACATCCTCGGACTCGGCGGAAGAGAAATAAAAACCAGCGATCTTCTATCCGCTCTTAAAAAAACATGCGTGGATTCTCCGAAATCAGATGACACTCTGGGCTGGATAGGCCTGAAAATACAGGAAATTGAAGATGACAGATAAAACAACTGCACTGAATCTCCCTGAAGAAGAACTGGTACATCCGGGCAATAGAGCCTGCTCAGGATGCGGGTTGGGCCTCATATACAGGATCGGGCTTAAAGCCCTTGGAAAAAATACAATCCTGGTTGTTCCGCCAAGCTGCCTTACTGTGCTCCAGGGGCTCTACCCGATAGCCTCCACGCGCCTGCCGTGCCTTAATGTTACATTTGCCTCAACTGCTGCTGCTGCGACCGGGGTGCTTGGTGCTCTTCGAGCGCAAAAAAATGACCGGACAATTGTCGCGGCATGGGCGGGTGACGGGGGGACAAGCGATATCGGCATCCAATCCCTTTCCGGCGCATGTGAAAGAGGCGAAAATTTAATATTCATCTGCTATGACAACGAAGCTTACATGAATACCGGTGTCCAGCGTTCCGGGACAACACCCCAAGGTGTTCTGACGACCACAACTCCAATAAAAGGCAAGCTTCAGGTCAAAAAGGATGTGCCGGCAATCATTGCTGCGCATGGCCTGGACTACGTTGCAACGGCCTCTGCGTCTTACCCGCTGGACCTTTTTGATAAGATAAGCAAGGCAAAAACCATACACGGTCCCAAATATATCCACGTCCACACACCATGTCCTGCAGGCTGGGGCTTTGAACCGCGATACAGTATTAAAACAGGAAGGCTGGCAGTAGAAACCGGTCTTTTCGATCTTTATGAAATCGAATATTCAAAGCAGCGCTTAACCAGTGCCTCGGAAAAGCTTCTAAAGAAAAAATTGAAGCCTGTGACGAAATATTTTGAAAGCCAATCAAGGTTCAGAGCCCTGAAAAAAGATAAAATCGAAGAGATCCAAAAGCAAGTGAATGCCAAGTGGGAAGGTTACCGGAGTTAACTCACCATACGGTATTTCTTGGCGGGATTTCTTCGACACGATTTATCCGCCGATTCGATTCCTCAGAACAGATGAACACTTAAACGAAACA
>CAZTYY010000139.1:3157-8924 GCA_964617785.1 uncultured Desulfobacterales bacterium
CACGATTTATCCGCCGATTCGATTCCTCAGAACAGATGAACACTTAAACGAAACAACCTTTCGTTTAGCAAGCATTAGATCTTCACCGCTGGCAGGATTTCGACCTTTGCGTTCGTTTTTTTTCTTAACGCAGAACTTTCCAAATCCGCTAACCAAAAGATCTTCATCGGTTCCAAGCGTTCTTTTGATTATTTCAAGAAGGTCTTCCACCAGGTTAACACATTCATTTCTTGGGAAACCAAGCTGTTCCTGAACAGAATCAACGATACGAGCTTTTGTAAGTGCCATTATTGAGAAACTCCTGCAATTAAATTGATGTCTTGATCATTGACAAGTATTTTATTAAATATGGCAAATTATTCATTTTGTCAAGAAAATTATGGTGTTAGTTCATAATTTGCTAAATATCTTTATGTTGTCTCATTTTCGGCTGAACCAATAGCTTGATTCAGAACATTGCTTAGTCTTACAAATTCAGGCACTGACAGTGTTTCTGCTCGTCTTGAAGGATCGATTCCACTCATGACAAGAAGTTCCCCTGCTGTTTTTGCATCCACAGGCGGCAAGTTCCCTGCCAAAGAATTTTTCAGAGTTTTTCGCCGTTGGCCGAACGCTGCCTTGATAACACTGAACAGAAATTCTTCATTGTCCGCCCTGTTCTCATATTCCTTCCTGAATACGATTTTAAGAATTGTTGAATCAACGCCGGGTTTTGGATAAAACTGATCAGCCTTCACATTTGCTACAGTTTCAATTTCAGCACAATACCCCAACATAACTGAAAGTCGACCATAATCACGGCATCCGGGCGGAGATGCAATCCTTTCGGCAAGTTCCTTCTGGAACATAAGGACAGCATGGCGAATAAACAATCTTGAATGTATCAACTTTACCAGAATCTGAGACGAAATATTATAAGGAAGGTTTCCGATGACAATAATATCCCGGTTCTCTTTTTCCTTTAGCTCACGAATATCAAAGTCAAGAATATTTTTTTCGATCACGCTCGCATTATTAATTCCCTGCAATAGAAGTTCTTCTGTAATGATTGGCATTATCCTGCTGTCTTTTTCCACTGCATACACTTTTTTTGCAATCCTGGCAGCAGGTATCGTCATGGCGCCTAATCCCGATCCAATCTCAAGAACAATGTCTTCTGAAGAAATGCCTGAGCGCCTTACAATCATTTCCGCGGTTTGCGGGTCAGACAAAAAATTCTGTCCCATTCGCTTGCTGGGACGAAATCTCCATTTTTTAATGAGCTTGCTGGTAGATGTCATGATGTCGCTTCTATTGCTTTGTCGGGCAAGTATATCCAAAGACATTTTCTTGACTTATTTTTTGTAAAAAAGTATTTAGGCAAGATATGCATTATAATCATTTCTGCTTAATTTTTATCCATCAATTACCTTCGTCAATTACCTTATTGATGAATACTGTTAGCATATCCTTATATTTTTAAACAAGGAGGTTTTTTTTAGTATTATGAATTGTAAATTAAAAACAGGCGATAGCCTATGCGGTTACAGTGTTACACAAGCAAACGAACTTCCGGAAATAGACTCTCAATATTACAAACTGATACACAAAAAAACCGGCGCGGAACATGTTCACATAGAAAATAAAGACAGGGAGAATACATTCAGCGTTGCTTTTAAAACCATCCCCAGAGATTCAACCGGTATTGCTCACATTCTCGAGCATACTGTTCTCTGCGGCTCAAAAAAATTTCCGGTGCGCGATCCTTTCTTTTCCATGATAAAAAGAAGTCTTAACACATTCATGAATGCTTTTACGGCTTCAGACTGGACAATGTATCCTTTCTCAACGCAGAATAAAAAAGATTTTTACAACCTCATGGATGTATACCTCGACGCTGCATTTTTTCCTGATCTTGATGAACTAAGTTTTAAACAGGAGGGTCACCGGATTGAGACTGATGAAAATGACCCGGAAGCCTCAAAACTTATTTATAAGGGAGTCGTCTATAATGAAATGAAAGGAGCAATGTCTTCTCCTGACCAAGTAATGGTCCGTTCTCTTTTAAATGCACTGTATCCCTCCACCACTTACCGCTTTAATTCAGGCGGTGAACCTTCGGCCATACCGAAATTAACGCATGCCCATCTTAAACAGTTCCATGCACGCCATTACCATCCTTCCAATGCTTTTTTTTATACTTACGGTGATCTTGCTTTAAAGGATCATCTGGAATTTATCGAAGCAAAAATTCTGGATCGTTTTGAAAAAATCAGTCCCGATACAGACGTTCCTTCACAGCCCCTATGGGAACATCCGAAAAGCGTTGAATACAATTATCCCCTTTCAAAGAACGAGGAACCTGCTGAAAAATTTCAAGTGTGTGTTGCATGGCTTACTGCTGACATTAAGGACTCTTTTGAGGTACTGACACTTATATTGCTCTCACAGATTCTTCTTGGAAATTCCGGCTCACCGCTTCGGAAGAAACTGATCGAATCGCAGCTTGGCACTGCATTAAGTAGTGGAACGGGTTTTGATTCAGATCTGCGCGATACATTCTTTGCTTGCGGGCTGAAAGATGTCAAAATTGAAAACACCAAAAAAATAGAAACAATTATCCTTGATGTCATGAAAAATCTCGTGGAAAAGGGTGTTGATCCTAAAATGATCGAATCGGCGATTCACCAGGTAGAATTCCGAAGGAAAGAAATAACCAACACGCCTTATCCATACGGCATTAAGCTGCTCCTGGCATTCTCCGGAACCTGGTTTCACGGAGGCAACCCTGAAGACATTCTGCTTCTGGATAGACATTTTACAAAAATACATAATGAAATTTCAAAAGGCAGGTTTTTTGAAAAAAAGATAAAAAAATATTTTTTGGACAATCCGCATCGGATCACACTGACGCTTGTCCCTGACCAGACCATGGAAGAAAGGGAAAATAAGGAAACTGAAAAAGAACTTGCAGTGATCCTAAATAATATGGCACCAACAGATCTTGCGAAAATAGAAAATGACGTGGCTGATCTTAAAAACCTTCAGGAGTCAGATGAAGACACGTCATGCCTCCCCACACTTGAAATAAAGGATATCCCGCCTGAAATTCAAACAGCGAAAAAGACAGACCAGTACAAAAGCCTGCCGGTTGATTTTTATTCCCAGCCGACATCAGGCATCATCTATTTTTCAGCTGCAGCAGGCATTAATGAAATACCCGAAAATCTTCTTCCGTTAATCCCGTTCTTCTGCACGACATTGACCCGCGTCGGCACGGCTGTGCATGACTACACTGAAATAGCACAGCTGATTGACACCCACACCGGTGGTATCGGCCTTGCCGCACATGCGAGGACCGGATTTAGAAAAACTGCCGGTATCCCCTTTGTTACACTCAATGGTAAATGCCTTGTCAGGAAACAGGACAAAATGTTTGAACTTATCGATGAGTTTGTTAACAAATTCAATTTTTCCAACCTGAAACGCCTTAAAAGTATTCTGCTCGAATACCAGGCAGGTATGGAGTCAATGATTGTTCAAAGCGGCCACAGGCTGGCAATTTCCCTTGCATCACGCAACTTTTCGTATGCCGGAGCTTTAAACGAAAAATGGTATGGTATTCATCAGCTTCAGACCATTAAACAAATCACATCCGTTCTTTCAGGTGATGAAAAATCTGACAAAACACTTCAAAAACTCTCCGACAACCTTACCGCAATTGCAAAAATTTTATTTAAGTCTGACAATATGCGGATTGCATTAATAGGTGAGGATAAGGCGCTTAAGACAATTGCGGATTCCAAAGCGCTCCTGTTAATGAGAACATCAAAAGGATTCGGGACTCCTGACATTCAAACCGACTCACAAATTCCGAGAGAAGGCTGGAGCACATCAACAAGTGTGTCTTTTGTAGCTGCTGCGTTTAAGACCGTTTGCATGGGCCATAAACATTCCCCTGCCCTTGCTATTATCTCAAAGATGATGCGTTCAATGTATCTTCACCGTGAAATACGTGAAAAAGGGGGTGCGTACGGAGGTTTTTCAACCTATAGCCCTGAAAGCGGAATGTTCTGTCTTGCGTCCTACAGAGATCCGCATATTGCAGCAACCCTGAAAGCCTTTGATGGCGCTGCAGATTTTATAAGATCCGGAAATTACAATGAAGAAGATATAAAAGAGGCTATCCTCCAGGTGTGCTCGGACATCGACAATCCGGATTCTCCCGGCATGGCAGCTCAAAAAGCTTTTTACAGAAATATAATCGGTTTGACAGATGAAGCCCGAAAAAAATACAAGAAAATGCTTTTGAAAGTGACGTCCGATATGATAAAGAAAACAGCAAAAATTTATTTCAGCGGCAACATGTCAGAAAAAGCCGTGGCAGTAATATCGGGTGAAGAAAAATTGAAAAAAGTAAATGCGAAACTTAATTTAGAGATAAAACGCATATAGGGTTCAAGGTTCTCATCAATAATTGCGGAATATTGATTGCAGTGTTTACAATTAGTTTGAATTTAAGAAGCCTTATTTCTCTGAACCAATCTGCCGATGGTCAGCCCCTGCACAATGATGGAAAAAACTACAATCATGTAAGTGATTGCCAGGATGACTTCCCGATACTTTCCCGGCGGCAGCGACAAGGCCAGGGCCACGGATATCCCTCCGCGCAAGCCCCCCCAGGTTAGAATTTTAATCACATTCGGGCTGAACGACCGAAATCGCCGCATGATCAAAACCGGTCCTCCCACACTTATAAAACGGGCCATGAGCAAAAGAGGAATGAGTAAAACACCGGCAATAAAATATTCACGGGTAAAGGTCAGCACCAATACCTCCAGGCCGAGAAGCACAAACAACACAGCATTGAGCACCTCGTCCACCAATTCCCAAAATGTATCCAGATGGTGACGCACTGTATCAGACATGGCCAGCAACCTTCCTTGGTTGCCGATAAGAAGCCCAGCCACCACAATGGCAATGGGGCCGGAGATGTGAAGTTCGTCAGCCAGAGCAAAACCACCTGTCACCAGCGCCAGTGTGATTAAAACCTCCACTTGGTAATTATCAATGCTTTTAAGCATCCAATAGGCAATCCATCCGATCAGCAGCCCGAAAACCACACCCCCCAGCGCTTCCTTAACAAAGAGGCCCAGAATCGATGCGGCTGTGATTTCATGAGTGCCCGTAGCGATTTCCAGAAATATCAGGAAAACAACCACGGCCACACCGTCATTAAACAGCGATTCACCTGTAATCTTGGTCTCAAGGCTTTCCGGCACGCCGACTTTTTTAAGGATTCCGAGAACCGCTATCGGATCGGTGGGAGAAATCAGGGCTCCGAACAGCAGACAGTAGATCAGAGGCAGGTCAATCCCCAGCAGGCTCAATACCCATTGGCTGATAAAGCCAATGATCATGGTTGAACCAAGGACGCCGAAAGTAGCCAGCAGGCCGATAATCCACTTTTGTCTAGCCAGATTGGAGAGATCCACGTGCAGGGCGCCGGCAAACAGCAAAAATGAAAGCATGCCGTGCAACAAAGTTTCATCAAAATCAACACTTGCCAGAAGCTGTTGGGCATCTGCTTTCAGGCCGAAAGCAGGCCCTATGACCGTCAGTCCTAAAGATACCAGCAGGGCTATAATCATTAATCCGATGGTAGTGGGAAGACGGATGAAACGGTGATTCAAGTAGCTGAAAACTGCAGATAATGTGATCAAAATGGCCAGAATATTGAATAGTTTCATGGGATCTCCGGGCATGAATTGCGGGGACAGTATATCTA
>CAZTYY010000140.1:0-6331 GCA_964617785.1 uncultured Desulfobacterales bacterium
GGAGACACAATGGTCAGGGTTTTAACTAGGCCTGGATCAGCATAGAAATTTCTTGAAATGATGCCCGTGTTAAACGGGCATCATTTTGAAATAATATCTATATTGTCAGCCTGTTTGATGAGACGTTCGCGGATAATGGGTAAAATCTTTGCAGTATCGGGAAGATATGCTTTAATATTTTCGGTGTGGCGGGCTTCAATGTGAATCGGCTTCCAATATTGACCCGCTTTTAAAACAAATCGGCAAGCAAGAGACCTACATGAGTGAAGCTTATCTGTCTGATTATTAAACCAATAACATATTTCCAGATGGGTCAATTTGAATGCCTATGCTGGGTCAAAATTCAATGCCGATTCACAGCGAAAACACTTTTCTCATTTGAAGTGATCCCCCACAGGTGGAAAACAAAAAAGGCGACCCACATAGTGAGTCACCTTATTGTTTAATTTACCGACCGTTTACCGACCGTATTTAAAAACTTAACTAACTAAAAACACAGTAAAAACATGGTGGAGGCGGCGGGAGTCGAACCCGCGTCCGAAAATATTCCACAAAGGCGTCTACATACATAGCCTGAATTCTAGCTTTCGCGGTTTAAGTCTCCTCCAGGCAGGGTACTTAAGTAGCTATCCTGTTAAATTTTCACCGATATTGAAACAGGCATTCAGAACCGGTTATCCTGCTAGTCGACGTCCTATCCGGGTTTGCAGGCAAAACCAGGGAGGACGCTGGCATCTATGCAGCCAGGGCGTAGTTATAATCGTCTGCGATTATCTTTATGATCCACCTTTTTACGAGATGATGGGACTCGGTATGCAGCCAGAGCTTCTTTATCCCCGTCGAAGCCATTTCGCCCCCCGGAATGAAGAAAACCTTTGGATCGCAGAGAATACAAAGTAACACAACTATAGTATCAGAAATGCTTTTTGTCAAGATTAATGGCTTCGTAAAAAGTCCAATATATGCGTTGCGCTGCATCCCTCGTCACTGCGGCGTACGATAAGTACGCCTCATTCCTCGGGATTTGCGACGCCCCAGTTTAAGCCGGGCTTGAACTTTTTACTTTGCCATCCCAATTTTGACTTTTTATGAGATTGTCAAATTTGAAAAACTAAAAAGTGATACAGAGAAATAACTGATGAACCGGTTGGAAGATCCATAGGCCGGAGGAATACGTTTTAAAGGTCGGCCTTTGTCATCTTGTGCTCCACAACTGCTTCGGCCAGGGAAATAGCAGGTCAGTATTCTTTTTTCATTCTGTCGAGGTCTTTTTTTGCGTCACGCCTTTTGATCGCCTCGCGCTTGTCATATTTCCTTTTGCCCTTGGCAAGACCGATTGCAATTTTGACCTTCCCGTTTTTAAAATAAACTTTCAGAGGGATCATGGAAAAGCCTTTTTCATTAATTTTGCCGTACAGTCTTTTGATTTCCTGCTTGTGAAGCAGCAACTTCCTCGGCCTGAGGGGTATATGGTTATCATAATGGGCAAAAGGGTAGGCGCCGATGTGCAACTGGTAGAGAAATACCTCTCCCTTTCTTATAGCAGCATATGAATCCGTCAGGTTGACACGTCCGTCTCTCAGGGATTTGACTTCGGTTCCTTTAAGGATAATGCCTGCTTCAAATTCATCTTCTATGAAATAGTTGAATCTGGCTTTTTTATTTACAGTCAATATTTTGATATGGTCCTGGCTCAAGCGTCAATCTCCGGGTTTTTATAAATAATTATTAGGTGTATTTAATGCTGGAATAAATACTGCCATATCTTTTTTCCATCAGCGCTGTGATTTCCTCTACGGAGGGTATTTCAAGAATTTCCATGACAAAATTCTGGCACTCTTCTATTTTAAGCTGACTTATGATCTTTTTAATTCCGGGTATGGAGTGCGGGTTCATGCTCAGCGCATCCGGGCCTATGCCGAGGAGCACCGGTATGTTAAACGGTACGCCTGCCATCTCTCCGCACATGACAACATCGATTCCCTTTTCTTTTCCGACGTCGACAACACGCTTCACCATTCTGATTACAGCCGGATGGAGCGGGTTAAAAAGGTTGGCGACTTTTTTGTTGCCCCGGTCAATTGCCAGGGTGTACTGAACCAGATCATTGGTTCCTATGCTGAAGAAATCGACTATATCAGCCAGGGTATCCGCGATAACCACTGCTGACGGTATTTCAATCATTATACCGACTTCAATGTCTTTGTTGAAATTAATCCCTTCTTTTTCAAGTTCGAAAGATGTCTCCTCCAGAATTCTTTTAGCATCAATCACTTCTTTGTAACTTGAAATCATTGGAAAAAGGAGCTTGATATTCCCGAAGGCAGCTGCCCTCAATATTGCCCGGAGCTGAACTTTGAAAACATCAGGTCTGTTTAGACAGAAACGTATGGCCCTGAGGCCAAGGGCAGGGTTTTGTTCATCTGAATCAGAAGAATCTGAAATAGCTTTATCTCCGTTGATATCGAGCGTCCTGATAGTTACATAGCCGGGAGCCATCGCAGTGGCAACATCTCTGTAATTATTGAACAGCTCCTCTTCTTCAGGGAATCTGTTTTTGCTGAGGTACAGGAATTCAGTGCGGTAAAGACCTATGCCTTCACCTCCATGCGCCACTATTGTTTTGACTTCTTCAGGAAGCTCAATGTTGGCCAGAATCTGAAGCCTGTGACCGTCGGCTGTTTCAGCCGGGCGCTGGCTGTCGCGTGTAATGATCTGCCGGTATTCTTCATACTGAGATTTGAGTTTCTCATAGTGGAGTATGGTTTCATCTGTCGGATGAATAATGATGACACCGGCCTGGCCGTCAACGATAATAATATCATCGTTTTTGACAACCGCTGTTACATTGTCGAGTCCGACTACGGAGGGAATGTTGAGTGTCCTGGCGATAATTGCAGTGTGTGATGTACGGCCTCCGAGGTCGGTGATAAACCCCTTTACGCGTTCGAGCTGAATCCTGCTGGTGTCAGCCGGGGAAAGGTCATGGGCGATCAGAATGACACGTTTGTCTATCTCGGAAATATCCACATCTTCTGCGCCAACCAGGTTTCTTAAGATGCCATCGGAGACGTGGGTGATGTCTGTTACGCGACTCTTCAGATAAGGCTCTGAAATATTTTCAAACATCATTTTAATGTCCGACACAATCTTTTTAAAGGCCCACTCGGCATTGACCTTGTCTTTCTTAATCATATCAATGGTTTTGCCGTAAAGCATTTTGTCTTTATACAGGGCCTTATGTGTTTCAAGGATATCGACATGCTGGCGTAAATTGTCAGGAATATTCGCTATGGTGGCTTCGAGTTCGTCGCTTGTTTTTTTTACGGCAGCCTTGAATCTCTTGATTTCTTTTTGGAGTTTATCTTTGTGGATATAATATTTTTCAACAACATTAACGCCTTCCCGATCTACAAGGTAGGCCTGTCCAATGCAGATGCCCGGTGATCCGCTGACACCTTTAATTGTAATTTCGCCGCCATTTGCAAGAAGCACGTTTTTACTCCCTGGAACCTTTTTCTTCAAATCCTGTTTCTGCAAGCGCTGTAATCTGATCCAGAATATCGATGTCCGCCCGGTCATCAACCTGCAGCGTTATTTCTGTTCCCTTCAAACATGCGAGTGATAGAATATCTATAATGCTTGTTGCGTCCACTTTTTCTTCGTCCCTGACGATCCAGACGTTATATTTTGCATTTTTAGCCAGTTTTGATATAAGGGCTGCCGGTCTTGCATGAAGACCAAGCTCATTAATAATGCTGATGCGTCTTGCCAGTTCCTTTTCAGATGTATTCATTGACTGTTTGTTGATGTTAATTCAATGCCCGTCAATAAATGACTGATTTATGGATGGGCAGTATTAAAAAATTCCTACCATGGGACACTCTACAAGTCAATGAGTGATTAAGCACTTTCTCTGATTGACAATAAAATCGATGCCTGATAAATTTCCTGCTGTTATCCGGCAATGCTAACTTAAAAAGGAGAATCCCATGTCTGATAAAATATTTATTTATGGAAAAAGCACCTGACCTTATACCAACGGGGCCCGTGAAGCCTTTGCAAAACAGGGGAAGCAGGTTGAGTATATTGATGTTTTTTCTGATGCCGTAAATATGGATGATATGCTTAAACATTCCGGAGGCCGGAGACAGGTTCCGGTCATTGTCGATGGAGGCGATGTCACCATAGGATTTAACGGCCGGACATGAGGCGTTTAGCTTTGCTGCAGCTGTATGCTGTATGACGTCAAAAAGATAGTGTTTTCTGACTTTTCTAAGGATACCATACTACATTACTGAATTAAAAAAGGCTGCAGGTGCAATGTTGACCTGTTGGATATGAAGATTATGAACAAACAATTTTTGATAGATGATTTGAAGGTTGGAGAATCATGGCGTATTTTTAAAATTATGGGTGAATTCGTGGACAGCATTGAGACCCTTCACGACATCGGTCCTGCTGTCAGCATCTTCGGATCCGCCAGGATACAACCTGACCACCCGTATTATAAAAAAGCTGAAAAAATGGCAGCTGTTCTCGCCAGGAACAATTATGCGGTCATAACAGGCGGTGGCGGCGGAATTATGGAAGCTGCGAACAAGGGCGCCGCCGAAGCAGGCGGCGTATCTGTGGGTTTGAATATTATCCTTCCTCATGAACAGAAGCCTAATCCATACGCCAATGTGAGTCTGGAATTCAAATATTTTTTTATCCGCAAGGTAATGTTTGTAAAATATGCCATGGCTTATATTATCATGCCCGGTGGACTTGGTACCCTGGATGAGCTTTTTGAAGCGGTGACACTTATTCAAACGCAGCGGATAAAATTTTTACCGGTGATACTTGTGGGATCGGAATACTGGTCAGGATTGATTGACTGGATTAAAGACAGGCTGGCAGGCGAAAAGATGATCTCAGATGAAGACCTTGATATTTTAAAGATCATTGATGACCCGGAGGAGATTCCGGTTTATCTCAGTCAGTTCAAGATATAACTCAAGAAGGAGGACCAAATGAAAAAGCTGTTTGTTATTATAATGGCAATCTCGGTATTTTTTATTATCGGCTGTGGTAAAGACACACCTATTAGCGATGCAAGTGATTATATCGAAAAGAGCCTTGCCTTTGATAAAAGCATTAAGCTTGATACTTCAGGGCTTAAATACAAGGTGGGGGAAGAGGTTGAAGGCAAAACAATTGTGACGGTTTCCGGAAAGATTAAGTGTGACGGCAAGATTGTTTTTGTTAAAAAAGGAGGAGCGTGGGAGCTGGCAGAGTAGTCTTTACACTTTTACGAGATTTTCTCTATTACCAATGAAAACAAACCACAGGATTATTTTTAGCAGCTCTGAAAATATGAGTGCCCTTCCTTCCGGGAGTGTTGATCTTGTCATAACTTCTCCTCCTTATCCGATGATTGCCATGTGGGATGAAATGTTTTGCGGGCAGGACGGGGAGATTAAAAAAGCGCTAAATCAGGGGGGTGGTGCATCAGCATTTGAACTCATGCACAAACTGCTCGATAAAGTGTGGGATGAAGTTGAAAGAATTTTAAAAAAAGGCGGGTTAGCCTGTATCAATATCGGGGATGCCACAAGATCTATCAATGACCATTTTATGCTTTATCCAAACCACTCCAGGATACTGACATATATGATGGATAAGGGGTTTTCGACCCTGCCGGCCATCCTCTGGCGTAAGCAGACCAATGCACCAAATAAATTTATGGGATCAGGGATGTTGCCTGCGGGCGCCTATGTTACGCTGGAGCATGAGTATATTCTTATTTTCCGGAAAGGCGGCAAAAGAGAATTCCAGGGAAACCCGGAAAAAATAAACAGGCGGATGAGCGCTATTTTTTGGGAAGAACGGAATGTCTGGTTTTCCGATATATGGATGGATCTGAAGGGAACAGTCCAGAAGATACCTGATGGAAAGAGTATTAGAAAGCGAAGCGGGGCTTTCCCGTTTGAGTTGCCGTATCGTCTTGTCAACATGTTTTCAGTAAAAGGAGATCTGGTTGTAGATCCCTTTTGCGGTACAGGAACCACCATGCTGGCCGCCATGGCTACAGGAAGAAACAGTGTCGGGTTTGAAATTGAAAAGAGTTTTTGGAAATCGATAGACTCAAGAATAGATGATGCAGTAGATTTTTCAAACCAGCGAATAAATAAACGGCTTGATGATCATATCGAGTTTGTTGAAAAAAGATTTAAGGATAAGGGCGCATTTAAACATAAAAACAGTAACTATGGTTTTCCGGTTATAACTTCCCAGGAAAAGGAGCTTCTTATCAATAAGCTTGTTTCTGCCCATCAGCTTGTTTCTG
>CAZTYY010000140.1:6431-8764 GCA_964617785.1 uncultured Desulfobacterales bacterium
AGCTTGTTTCTGCCCATCAGCTTGTTTCTGATAGTAAAACAGAAGATTACAGGTTTGAAGCATCCTATTCCGACAAACCCCAGGATGAATTCTGTATGGATATTCCAGGACATTTCAGTTCAAAAGCTGAAAAAAAATCGGTTTCATCAAAGCGTTTGAAAAAATCCAAAAAACTTGTTCAGCTTGAGCTGCCGCAGAAATAACAGCGTATCCCTTGAAAAGAAATCATACCTTTGATAAGCTGATTTTATCCGAATATTTTCTCTACGAAAAGGGAATGTCTGATGATAAAATCAAAAGCCCTTGAAGTAAACCTGGCCGACTATCATGTCGAAACAACGATCCAGCCTAAATATACCGTTCTCCAGGAAGTCATGTCCAAATATTACGGCCTGATGGATGGATTGAATACTTTTCTGAAAGAGTTCTCTCACCCTTACAAAAACTGGTTATTTATTGTAAATGAAGCCAGGACTTATTCTCTGGACTATTTTCACCTGTTAAAAAAGCATCCCGAAGGCGGGAAGGCCGCGGGGCTGTATCTTGAAATATTCCTTGAAGCTGTCAATTCTGCAAAAGATCCAACGGTCAAAGGAGAAGCGGCAGACAATATGCTTCTTTTTATCCAGAAAATCGCGAGAGATTCGGGAGATGAGACCGAAAAATTCATGCCTGTTCTGGATCTCTATTTTAACAGGATTAGACAACTTCCGGAATCAGAGTTTTCGTTTTTTCTAAACAGTTATTATCAGATCAACAGGATAATAGACGACTTGTTAAACTCTGCATTTGACCGCGAAAACGGTTTCAAGGCGGTCAACCTTCTCCTGAATAAATATTATAAAACCACATATGAATACTGGCTGAATGTTGAAGATCCGTATGAGTGGTTTGCAAAAGAGGCGGGAACAGCTGATGACCACACTGAAGTAAATACGATATTTGATGAAATATCTAAAGACTATATTGTCTCTTTTAAAGATCGCCTGGAAAAGGTATTGGCAGAAGGAGATGAGAACTCCAGAAAAATTGCAGCGCAACTGATTCGACAGCCCGGATACGGACACTTTATTGATACGTATTATCAGGTACCTGTAAAACTTTTCAGGGTTGCTTCTGATGAATTCCTGGGGAACCAGTGGAAGCTTTTCTTCCTTTTCCATATCATGAATATTCCAGGTCTCTCCAGGATTCACGAAGAAGCATTACGCAATATCAACAGAACCCTGACATGGCTGATCGCCAACGAAGAGACCGGCAGAATAAAGAAGCTGATTAAACAGACATTCTCCATATTAAAGACCCGGGCCGTAGATTTTCCGGCCACATCATTAAATTGCGTTCTCAACATGGGGGAGGGTGTTTATAAAACCGACGATAACGAATTCGTCAATTTTTTTATCGACTTTGTTATCGACCTGGGATTTCAGGCGCCTATGATAAAGGGTGTCGGGGATGACTGGCAGGTAAAGGTCAACACCTGCCATATACAGAATATAAGGACCTGGATTAAGCTGATCGAAAAAAAGCCCCAGTGGTCTTCACGGCTCTTATCGGCACTTATTATTAATCTTTCCGTCGGCGGTGTGTTTATTAAAGACACGGATCTTTTTCCACGCGATATAACCCAACTGCTGAACAGCGATGTCGAGCCGGTATATAACCTTGCAAAACAACTTGTGCGTCTTCTTCCCATTTTTTTCAATGAAATCGGCGCAGAAGGGGCGCTGAGGGACATTTCTACAAGAATTGATGAACTCTGTAACAGGAAAGATGTGCTGGTTCATTTTCTTAGAAAACAGGGACATGTGGAGAGTAGCAACCGTATCATCGGTTTTATTGAAGCTGTGCTGGAATTTTGGATGACAGGAAATAAGGAAGTGCTTATACCGTACGTCCCGCCGTATCTGTATGAAAAAATTGAAAAGACCGGACCGTACATTGACGGTGTCAACAAAATCATGACTCAGCTTAGGGAAATGCGTATTGTTAAGCCCCGTGATTTCCTGCATATAACCGGGAATGAACTCAAAGGTCACCTTGACCTTATCACGGATGCGCCCAAAAGGGATCTTGAGCGGGTCGCCCTTGCACGGTCCTTTTATAAACTATTGAACCAGAAATACAATTTAAGCTTCATTGAGATCGACCAGTATATTTCAAAGTTGAGTACTGAAGCATTGCCCGATTTGGGAAGAATTAAACAAGCCCTTGAAGAGCCGTCCCTGAAGGGAAAAATCAGTGGCCTGCTTGACTACCTTGAAATACTGAAAAACCTGATTCTTTCTGCCGAAGAATTTGAAATTCGCGAGGATATCTACCAGAAGAGGCAT
>CAZTYY010000141.1:0-2799 GCA_964617785.1 uncultured Desulfobacterales bacterium
TGCATGATAAAGAAAAAAATTTATTATTTACCTAATAACTTAATAATATCGGTCTGATAATATTGGATTTTTAAATAATCTGTTGTTTAAACAATAACTCAAAGGAGGAATAGAAAATGGCTTATGATGCAGTGAATATGAAGGACTGGCAGATCTCTGAGGAAGCAGAAAAAAATATGCCCCTGCCTGAAGAATGGGTGGATAAACTCGGTCTTAAAAAAGAAGAGCTGCTTCCCATGGGCAGGCTCGCAAAACTTGATTTTCTGAAAATTATTAACCGCCTAAAAGACAAATCCGATGGAAAATACATTGAAGTTACCGCCATTACACCAACCCCGCTTGGTGAAGGTAAAAGTACAACTTCATGCGGCCTCATGGAAGGGCTTGGCAAAAGAGGCCTTAACGTAGGTGGCGCATTAAGGCAGCCTTCTGGTGGACCGACAATGAATGTTAAGGGTACTGCAGCAGGCGGTGGAAATTCTCTCTTGATTCCCATGACCGAGTTTTCCCTTGGATTGACCGGTGACATCAATGATATCATGAATGCACACAATCTTGCCATGGTTGCTATGACATCTCGTATGCAGCATGAGAGAAACTACAATGACGAACAGCTCCAGAGGCTCACCGGCATGAGACGCCTGGATATCGATCCTACTCGTGTTGAGTTGGGATGGATCATTGACTTCTGTGCGCAGTCACTGAGAAATATTATTATTGGCATGGGCGGTCGTCTTGATGGTTTTACCATGCAGTCCAAGTTCGGTATCGCGGTTGGTTCCGAATGTATGGCCATTCTGGCTGTTATTAAAGATCTTGCAGACCTCAGACAAAGACTTGACAATATCACAGTAGCCTTTGACAAGAGCGGCAAACCTGTCACAACAGGTGATCTCGAAGTCGGTGGTGCCATGACAGCGTTTATGAGAAATACAATTAACCCGACCCTGATGTGCACAGCAGAATACAACCCCTGCCTGGTACATGCCGGACCGTTCGCAAATATTGCAGTTGGTCAGTCATCAATCATTGCCGACCGTGTTGGTCTTAAACTGTTTGACTACCATGTAACCGAATCAGGATTTGCAGCAGATATAGGCTTTGAAAAATTCTGGAACGTAAAATGCCGTTTCAGCGGCCTTAAACCCCATGTGTCAGTTTTGACATCGACCATTCGTGCCCTGAAAATGCACGGCGGCGGACCCAAAGTTGTTCCGGGCAAAGCGCTTTCCGAAGAGTATACCAAGGAAAATCTTGAGCTGGTTGAAAAAGGTATTCCCAACATGGTTCATATGATTAATGTTATCCGCAAGGCAGGCATTAATCCGGTTGTTTGTGTAAACAGATTTTATACCGATACCGACGCGGAAGTTGCCCTGGTCAAAAAGGCTGCTGAGGCAGCAGGCGCCCGCTGTGCGGAATCTAAGCACTGGGAACTCGGCGGTGAAGGTGCCCTCGAGCTTGCAGATGCGGTAGTCGATGCATGTAATGAGGAAAGCGATTTCAAATTCCTGTATCCGCTTGAAATGAAACTGCGCGATCGTGTAGCGACTATTGCAAAAGAGGTTTATGGCGCAGATGGTGTTTCATGGAGTCCGGAAGCTGAAAGTAAAGCAAAGATGCTTGAGGATGATCCCAAGTATGCAGATTATGCAACCATGATGGTAAAAACCCATTTGAGTCTTTCGCATGATCCGACAAAGAAGGGTGTTCCAACAGGCTGGACCCTGCCTATCAATGACGTTTTGATCTATTCCGGTGCCAAGTTCCTCTGCCCCTGCGCAGGAACCATCAGTCTTATGCCTGGAACCGGTTCAAACCCGGCTTTCAGAAGAATAGATGTTGACACTGAAACCGGTAAGGTCAGTGGTCTGTTCTAACAACACAATTGAATATATTTGATCAAGAGGGCCTGGCCGGTTGATGCCGGGTCCTCTTTTTTTTACCTTTTTTTTGTTGCGAATTGTTCGGATATTTTATACTATACTTAAGATAAAAGCGCGATGTTGAGTATTTATTAATGTGGCTTCAGGAGCGATGCGCGACATGTTATACGCTGAAACGAGTACCGAACTTATCCATGCCTGCAGAATACTTTTTGCCCATGAAATCGGTTTTGATTTCGATTTTTTAAAAGCCCTCGATCCATCCGGCCTTAAAGTGGCTTACAGAAAGAAGGCTTTGGAGACACATCCTGACAGGTCAAAGACGCTTGGCAGGACAGAGGAGGAGATGAATTGCCTCTTCAAAGAAGTCTCTTCAGCTTATGAAATTCTATCGCCCTTTGTTGCAGGAAAGAATGTGCCTGACCGACCCACAAGGGTTAACGGACAGAAAAGGAAAAAGCAACCATCTCGACCGCCGGAAAAAAATTCGTTTCAAAACCGTTATTGTCATGGTGCGATTCCGGCGCGTGAGTTGAAAATCGGTCAGTTTCTATATTATTCAGGGCGTATCTCATGGAGAATCCTGATTAGCGCCATTGCCTGGCAGAAAAGGCAACGGCCCCTTTTCGGCCAAATCGCCATGCAATGGAATATCCTGTCATCAGATGACATTGTTAAGATTCTCAAGGAAAAGACATATAATGAAAAATTTGGTGAATATGCATTGAGAAAATGCTATTTCACTCCTTTTCAACATATGGCGGTCATGGGTAGACAGAGAAAACTGCAGCCACTGATATGCGGATATTTCATTCGCGAAGGCATCCTTACACCTGAAGAGATTGAAGAACTGGTCATGAGCGTTTCAGATCACAATTATAATATTAAATTAAAAGGCCGCGTTTGATGGCTT
>CAZTYY010000141.1:2899-8532 GCA_964617785.1 uncultured Desulfobacterales bacterium
GAATGGCATTAAATCTCGAAAAACAATTAATGGCTGTAAAAAAAGAAGTTGAAGCTCTTACAAAAAAACTCAGCCAAATTACAGACGCAATTCTGCAAGAGAAGAAACCTGCCAAGAAAAAAACTGCAACCAAGAAGACTGCTGCAAAAAAGAAAGCCACGCCCAAGAAAAAAGTAGCTGTGAAAAAACCATCCACAAAGAAAACTACTAAAAAGGCTGTTAAAACAGCTACTGCATCTGAAACAGTTTATAAAGCCATTCCCGGAAGTAAAAAAGGCATCGATGTTGCTACATTAATAAAAAAGACCGGTTTTAACAGAAGAAAAATATATGACAATGTTAAAGTGTTGAAGAAACAAGGTAAGGTTAAGAGTGTCGGAACAGGAGTTTATGGGAAGGCATAGGTCGTTTGGACAGACCTGTATAATGGATATATCAATACGTAATTATCTTGATTGACGAAGATGAATTTATAAAAAAAGTACGGGCAGGGCCTTATTTGACCCTGCCCGAAGAAAATTCTTTTAGAGTGCTATTATCTTTGTTTTTGTCTACGTTCCCGTTTCTTCGATTCTCACCTGATCTTCTTTCAGGATAGTGTTTAGAATAGGAGAATTGACGCCTGTCAGGTTCTAAGCGCTTACTATAATTATCAGTATGAAAATCCAATAACCCTCCATTTTCCTTTTTCATAACTCACACACCTTTTTCTGCATTTATAAAATATTAAGGTCGCTTATCATAAAAAGAAAGCAATAAGCGTACCATTGGTTAGCAATCGATGGTTATGCAAATATATCATCAGCTTGTGGCATTTTGTGCTGAGTGACAATGTATAAAGACTCACCTGATTGTGAAGTCACTTACATGATTTTTTAAAAAACACCGTCTAATTTTTTGTTGTAATCGGTTGAGGAAATTTAATGTCCAACAAGGAAAATCTTCCATTGGTCGCCCATTTAGTAATTTTTCGAATCAACAACATTCAACATGCTGCATTAATAATGATCTTGACATGCGATTCTGTTTGTATGTATTAGAAAAGGCGAGCGCGGCAGTAAAATCAGGGAAAAATATCAGAGGAGTTTCACCACGTCCGCACAGGTAAAACACTTTACAGCATAAGCAAACAATGTGGAATTACAGTGGATAAATTACGGGAAATGAATAGTTCATTAAAAGGCAGCAGCCTTTATCCCGGGCAGAAGCTGAGAATTGTTCGGCAATGGGGGTAATGGGTATAGATGGAAACAGAAGCTTTTAATTTCTGGCAGGATCATTCTTCACGATATCTTGAGATGGCATTCAGTACAGATCGACGAGAGCGGGTGGAACTTGCAGACGGGTACGGAAAACGGACAGGAGAATGCGGCGATACCGTTGAATTTTTTCTGGTTGTAAACCATGGAATTATAAAATCGATCACTTTTGATACAGATGGTTGTATGAACACCAATGCCTGTGCAAATACGGTGGCATTGTTATCGGAGGGGAAAAGTATTGAAAAGGCATGGGATATAACCTCGGATAGTATTGCGGATTACCTTCAGACGTTGCCGCAGAATGAATACCACTGTGCCGAGCTGGCAATTGGCGCCCTGTATCTTGCTTTATCAAATTGTAAGGAAGTAAGCCGCAACCCATGGAAAAAAGCCTACCAGAGGAAATAGTGTAAAGCCGATCTTATTTCACTCATGGTACTTTACTGTATAGGACGAGAAATCATATGAAAGAAAAAAAAGAGTTTGTTGAAAAGTTCATCAATGAACAGATTGCACATCTTGAAAACAAACGGAAAGAGATGGATGAGAGCGGACAGCAGTATCTTCCGGTAATCACCGTTTCCACATCGCCCGGCAGTCTGGGCAGCAAAATGGCGGAAAGCTTGGCCAAAAAGCTCGACTTTGATTTTTATCATCGTGAAATCATAAAAGAAGTTGCAAAAAGTGCCAATATAGATTCGTCCTTAATTAATTCAATAGAAAAAGGGCGGTTTTCCGGTATTGAGGATTTTATCGCATCCCTGATTAGAAAAGATTACATATGGCCCGGTTTATACATGGAACACCTGGAAAAAGTTGTGCATGCCATCGGCAAACGTGGTCACAGTGTGGTCGTCGGCCGGGGTGCTAATTTTTTTCTGCCCCCAGAGAAGCGTTTCAGTGTGCGCACAGTTGGGGGCTTTGAAAAGAGAAAAGAGAATATCATGCGGGAGTTCGATGTATCCGCGGAACAGGCTGAAGCAAGAATGCGGAAAAGGGAATCCTATCGTATGGATTACATTAAAAAATCATTCAACGCTGATATAAATGATTCGGCCAATTATGACCTTGTCATCAATACCGGAGAGATGAATCTGGAAGATTGCGCAGATGGTGTCAAATATCTTTACTGTAAGAAGTTTTCCATTTCAGATCTGTAAAATTCCCCACCATGAAAATCTGTCATGTCAAGACGGTTTTTCATGGTTCCAAAAAAATGGGTGACCCCATTTTCTAAAAACTCCCTATGGCTCTGTGAAGGATGGTGCAAACCCTTCATTGGCAATTTGAAGGCTATTTACCATAAAACTGACAGCATGATATAGGCCCGCAACCATGATTAGCTCAATTAACTGGTCATATTGATAGTTTTCACGTAATTTTTCCCAGAGTTCGTCACTGCATGTTTGTGTTTCATGCAACTGATCAACAAGTTCCAACAAATACAGTTGTTTGTCAGCCCATAATTTGCGATTCACATCTTTGTTTATGGTATCCCGGACTTGTTCCTGACTTATTTTTGCATGATCTGCAAATGCTGCTACATGCACACCCCACTCGTATTCTGCATGGCAACGTGCGCAGCTTCTTAAAATGACAAGCTCTCTATCCTGGATGGAAATGCTTCCTTTATCCAATAGACCACCAATAACCATGCGATGCAATACCCGAGGGTTGTGGGCCACTGTGCGAAATATATTGAGTGGCGGAATACCGGGAGGCATAATTGTATTGAAATCATTTTGGATGGATTCTGCGTAGGGTGGATCAAGGGCTTTGATTCTCTGGTTTTTCATTGTTTATTCCTCCTGTCATTGATTCTGGTTTACATTTTACTTGAATACAAGTATACATGCTACACAATATGTAGCATTATATACCGCTACGCATTGTGTAGCGCAAGCTTTTTTTTAATTACCGTAAAATTGATGAGCTCGTAAAAAATATAACCGATGTCCAAGTAAAAATTTTCATGACGGAATCCATGAACAACCAACCGACCAAACAACGTCCGATTATGCTGTTAATTGATTTATTGGGAAAAAAGTGGATCATGAGGATCCTCTGGGAATTGAGCGAAGAGCCATGTTCTTTCCGGGAACTTCAAGCCCGGTGCGGAAAAATTTCACCAACAATACTCAATAAACGAATGAAAGAACTCGTTGCAGCCAATGTGGTTGCCAAGGCAAAACCAAATGGATACTATTTGAATGATCTTGGCTTGGAACTCATCGACCTTTTCCATCCGCTGAATGATTGGGTGGAAAAATGGGAAAAGACCATCAGATGAATCTTTGAATCGTTGTTCAAATTAAGGTTCGGCCCCATTTTTTTGAATTCCTTTTTGTCCGCAAGTTATTGTTTATGAGTCCGTTTTTAATTGGAAATCGGACATTGACACTGTTAATGTTTGCATATATGTTGAATTTAAATAACAATTTTGTTAACCGGCCTTTTTAAAGTATTCTGGGAACACCCGCTCTTTGGGCAGCTCGATGACGTCGGCAACCGCCTCCATGATTCTGTTGGAAACAAGCTGGCGGTGAATTACCAGGTGGATATCGACTTGCTTCAACAAGTTATAGAAGGGCCTGAAGAATGGCTTGAAGCGCGAGGGAAAATTTTAAAACCAGAATCAAAAGCAAAAGTTATTCGTCTGTTATATGAATATTTTAATGATACAAAAAGGAGCGTTGATAAAAAAACTGTTAATAACTATCTAAGACTGGTTTCATAAGGAATAGAAAGTGGTGCAGCAGAAAGATATTAAAAAAGAATTACAAAAAGCATTGGATGACGCCGATGGCACCAAAAGCAAGCCAATAAAAAAGCACTATGTGCCTTTACTGGCATTCTCGACAATACTTATTGCTCTATCCTTATTATATATCTTTTTTATGAAAACCCCGTTTGTTGTGAACAATACCGGCGACCCGATCCCGATCCTGAACACTCCCACAGGTAAAATAACCCATCCGCATGACCAGTCGATCATTTCAAGAAAGATCATTGTAAAAGGATATACAGAGAACATATCACCTAAAACACCTTATATCTGGCTGACAGTAGATGTAAGCTCCATCGGCCTGTGCTGGCCAAAATTAACCACCATTAAAGCAAACAAAAAGTTCCGGACAGAGATATTAGAAGAAGGACCCAACAGGTCTTATATGCTTTCTCTTTATGCTGTTGATCAAAAAACTCATGACGAAATACTTGAATGGTTCGAGGAAAATAAACGGCTTGATCATAATGCCGGGTTCTCAATGATACCCAATAGGTACAAGTTGGATTCGGTTTTACTTGAACTTCATGACATATAAGGAGGAGATATCATGGCAAAAAAAAAGAGCGGCAGTTTCAATAAAGAAGGAATTGAATCCTTAGCAAAAGACAAACCTGTTGTTTACAAAATACTGAACAGCAAAGACAAAAACATTTATACCGGTCATTCGAAAAAAGGGAATGTTGAGCAACGAATAAAAGATCATCTCCCTGGCGGGCAAGACCCTGTCAGAGGTGGAAAGAAAGTAGTTATTAACCAAAAGAGTAGTGTTGCTGAAGCTAAAAAATCTGAGGGGCGAATTATTAAAAAAGACCAGCCTTCACAGAATATAAAAGGAAAGTAGCTTGAATAAATAGAATCGGCTTAGTTAAAGCGCAAGTGGCTATTTTACTAACGTTAAATTTGTAAGGATATGTGAGGATATGAAACTTAAATCATTTCGTGTTTGGAATTTTCGCTCTATCAATGATAGTGGTGATATTGACGCAAAAAGGATAACCTCTTTGCTTGGGCGCAACGAAAGTGGGAAGACCAATTTACTTCTTGCTCTACGCAGCCTGAATGCTGCTGAGGGATTTGCAGAGCTTAACAAAATTAAAGATTTCCCTCGTCATCGTCGCCTCGAAGATTGTAATTCCTCTACCAAGGTGCTTTCGACAAAATGGGAACTTAGCGAAAACGATAAACGTGAAATCGCAAAAACCCTGCCACGAGCATCATCTATTGATACTGTTACTATTGGACGTTATTACGGTGCAACTCGTTGGGTTAACTTAAACGGTTTACCAGATATTCAGTTTCAAACAAAAACAATTCGATCAACAATTCGAAAAATCGTGTCAGCAGTCAAGGCAAAGGCTGCAAAACTTGATGATGCAAACAAGACTCAAGTGGAAACAGCTTGTGCGAAATTTGAAACAAAGATTGAGCCAAATGATGATGAGTCAGCATGGGCAAATAGTGCTAGACCTGCTTTATCTGCCCTTAGACAAACACTTGCTTCAGTAGATGTTGAGCTAACAGATAATCAAGACCAATTAATTGCTAACCTTGAGGAACTTTCTGACGAAATTTCTAATGATAAA
>CAZTYY010000142.1:0-3613 GCA_964617785.1 uncultured Desulfobacterales bacterium
AGTTAAGCTAACTTTTCTATCGTATATTATTTTTAACGCCTTTATATAGGCAATAGCCTAACTTCCCGTCGATGACGGTACGATAAAATGCTTTTTCGTTTTTCAATGCTTTGAAAACACCCTTCAATCCATAATGTTTTATCACTTTTGAGATGGTTTGGATTCTTTCAGGCCAGGTAAGCACCTTGGACGGGCCCTTTACATCGCGATCTTTTCTTATCTTCCAAAACATTTCCGGTTTGGACCACTCCTCAAATTCAGTAATAACATCACTTATTCCCGCTTTTTTAAGCATGTCGATCCATTCTTCATATTCCAATGGGGTTGTTCCATACCGTTCTGTAATTTCATCCTTTTCGGTTGCAGGAATAGCCTTTCTCCAAGTAGATTCATGCATAGCAATCGCACCATCCGGTTTTGTCACTCTTGCCATTTCATCAAGTACTTTTTGTGAGTCATCCGGGATACCAACCGCACACTCGTTAATAACAGCATCAAAAGTATTTGTTTCAAACGGAAGATTCTGTGAGTCTCCTTTTTTAAATAACAGTTTATGTGCACCCGCTTTTCGTGCATTATCAGTCGCTGTTTGAATCATTTCTTCGGAAAGATCCACACCGGTGATTTCCACACCAAATTCTTTTTCGTAGAAAATTGCCTGTGTTCCACGCCCACTTGAAACATCAAGCACTTTCATGCCTGGCTTTAGCCCGCAAAGCTCTGCTGTTCTGCGGGTTAGTGCAAAACCACCGGGATGCAGGGTTTCGATAGGACTCATTTCAACAAGATCTTCGATGGTTGGTTTATGAATGCCTTTGCGTTTCATCATTACCTCCTTGCTGCTATATTTTGTGCTGGTGTGCGCCCAAATGCACACAACAGTCTAAAATTTTTTACTGGTTTTCTAAAGGGCAGCATTCTGGAATGCACTCCCTGATTTTTTCCAAAATATTTTCAAGTTTATTAAAAAAAACTACGCCATTAATTTCATAATATATATGCCGGGTGATTTTCTCGCAGTTGAGTATACCAACCTCCTGCATCAGTTGAAGATGCCGGGAAATTACTGACCGGTCCTGTGGCAATTCGCTTGCTATAGCTGTTATATCTGAACGCCCATTTAGCAATAGATATTTCAAAATCTGAACTCTTACAGGTTCACTTAAAGCCTTAAAAAATTTTGAATCGATCATATCGACTAATTCTTCGACTGACTGAGATGATGTTTTAGGCAATATATTAACCATGCGTGCACACTAATGCACAAATATGACATTGTCAACATCTATTTTAATAAAATAATTCGATCAATATGCTGTCATTTTTTTTCGGTTGATTTTCAATTAAATTGAACGCCCACGAAATCTTTGATTTCCCCCTACTTTAGATCATTTATTTCCTGAAAACCAAAGCGCAGATATTTCTCTTTGAAACATGAAAATATTTTTGGGAAAATCCAGAAAAATACCGGGAATTCGACAGTTAGTTTTCGTCACCGATAAGCGATATTTTCAATGTCATATGCTGCCGGTCTCCCCAGGGCCAAACCATTGCAATTAAAACATATTTGTCGAACTCTTTTTTATATAAAGTCTGGTCAGACCTGATGCCTCCATATGGCTTTGTCAGTTTAGCATGCTCCTGTGACGGTCTTTTTCGATAAGGTTTTATAGCTGGTCCCATGATTTCCATCAGCAGCTTATCCCATGCTTTAATATCTTTTTTAAAAAAAACAAGCTCCAGATAGTCCTCTTCCAGAGATCGTTTCTTATTGATATTCAAAATACTTAATTTATCGAAAATTTCATTTATTGTCATTTTGATGTCTCCAGTGCGTATATTGTTGGTTTAGACCGTATATTGTTGGTTTAGAAATGAGCTTTAAAATAACACGTTTAACCATAAAAAAAAAGACTGTCCGCAAAAACCTTTTCAAATACTGATTGATCTATCCTTTATTATTTAGTACACCATCACGCCATTGGCCGAAATTTTTAACTGGAGTGAATTTTACATATGAAAACAATGCAATATATAACAATGATTATCTTTCTCCTGTTTGCATGCACGGCAATTGCACAGGAAAACCATAAAAAAAATACAGAGGCCGAGGTGACTCCTCCAGCAGGCCGACGCTGGATAGGTGTGACGGGATCGTTCGGTTCCCCAATGCATATCTGGAGCGATAGGACATATACGGGATATGAAAACTGGTCAACCGGCCTGTTCATGGAATGGGAATCAACCCGGGATACCACACTGTCACTTGATATTGATTCAGTCTGGCGGGGAGAAATGCGTTACTTCAAACTGTCGGGCACAATCCCGTTATCTTCCGACCAGTTGACGGATGAAGAACTCAAAGGATATGAGGATAGAGGAATTGACAAATATTATACTACATTAGACCACCAGCAGATTACCTTTTTGATTGTCCGGCGATGGATTTTTCTGCCAGACTATTATATCCGTCCCTATCTGGAGCTCGGTCTCGGCATATCATTTACAGATAAGCTCATTCTTACAGACGGAACGATTTACGCTTTTGACTTTGTCGGCGGTGGGGGCGTTGAAGTCGATTTAAGTAAAAAATGGACACTGTTTGCAGGATGCCGCGCCGCTCATTTTTCCAATGGCGGCCAGATGTATCTGACCAATAAAGCCGTCATCGGTCCGGAATCCTTGAACGGGGTGCTCGGCGTTCGATATGAATTATTTTGATGAAAATCGGCATTGCAATTTTTTTAAAAGTTTTGTAAAATTTTTGTAAAATACAATTTCCAATCCAATAAGGCATAACTTTTGCTTTTTTGCCTCGACTCCGAAAATTGAAAGGTGTTGAGATGCCGACAAACTCGAATATTCTTGGTATTGACATAGGTTCTGTATCCATTTCAGCTGTGGAAATGGCTCCGAATAAAAAAATCACCGGGACCTATTATCAATTCCATCACGGGAAAATAGCCGAAACCCTGAAAAACATCCTGGAGCATCTTGATCTTCGCAGAATTTGCGGGATCGCTTCGACATCATCCACCCCTCAAATTTTAAAAACAAATCGACGATATGACAACCGGGTTGCGATAATGAAGGCCTGCCGCTTTTTTCATGACCCTGTCAGCGCAATCCTTATGGTTGGGGGTGAAAAATTTGGCCTAATCCGTTTTGATGAAGAGGGCAATTATCTTAATTTCAAGGCCAATACATCTTGTGCTGCCGGTACCGGCAGTTTTTTGGACCAGCAGGCTGAAAGACTGGGTCTTTCCAGTATCAACGAATTGAGTGATAAGGCTTTTGCCAACACCGGACCTGTTCCGAAAATCGCCTCCAGGTGTTCGGTGTTCGCAAAAACCGATATCGTTCACGCTCAACAAGAAGGATATTCTCTAACCCAAATCTGCGACGGCCTGTGCATGGGTCTTGCAAAAAATATTGTAGACACACTGTTTGCCGGCAGCACACCCCGGGGATCGATCATTTTTACAGGCGGTGTATCCAGAAACCGTTCCGTGGTCAGGCACATCAGTTCAATGATCGATCAAAACATCATCACTGAAAGTTACTTATACGGTGCTGCAGGTGCTGCTATAGGCCTTTTGGATGAACTCCAGGT
>CAZTYY010000142.1:3713-8421 GCA_964617785.1 uncultured Desulfobacterales bacterium
GATAAAGGCCCGCTCTGCTGATGATATCCTAATCAAAAAAACCTCCGAGAAAACCTGGTTTTACAAGCCTCTTGAGCTCAAATCGACTTCATACCCGGATTTTGGCGGCATAGAAACATTTGAATACAGACACCCGGCAACATGCACGAACAAATCGAATCCGGTTGAAGTCGATATATACGAATCCGTAAAGGATTTTTATCATGAAGCATACCTCGGCATTGATATCGGGTCTACCAGTACCAAGGCTGTTCTCATTAAAAACGACCATACTGTTCTTGCCGGATTTTACACTCAAACCAAAGGCAGTCCTGTTGACGCTTTACGGTCGATACTGGCGACTATTGATTATGTCATGACAAAAAACCGCACAGATCTTAACATAATCGGCACAGGGACAACCGGGTCCGGCAGAAAGTTCATCGGGAAAATCATCAAAGCAGACCTCGTTATAAATGAAATCACAGCCCATGCTCGTGCTGCTGTTGAAATCGATCCAAAGGTCGATACCATCATCGAGATCGGCGGCCAGGATTCGAAATTCACAACACTGAAAAACGGTATGGTAACCTTCTCCATCATGAACACGGTATGCGCGGCAGGAACAGGTAGTTTTATTGAAGAACAGGCCAAAAAACTGGGATGCCGCCTGTCTGAATATGCATCGAGAACCGAAAATCAGAAATCTCCCATAGCAAGCGACCGGTGCACCGTATTCATGGAAAGGGACATCAACCATTATCTTTCAGAGGGTTATACCCGTGATGAGGTGTTAGCATCAGTTCTTCATTCCATCGTAGAAAATTACCTGACAAAGGTAGCCATTGAGAACAATATCGGTAATAGAATATTTTTCCAGGGTGCCACCGCAAAAAACAGAGCGCTTGTTGCGGCTTTCGAACAAAGGCTGAAAAAACCGCTCAATGTATCCAAATACTGTCATCTCACGGGAGCTCTTGGAACCGCGCTGACCCTTTCCGACCAGAATGTCAGGAAAACAGAATTCAAAGGCATCAGCCTTTATCAAAAAAATATCCCCATTACATCCGAGGTGTGTGCGTTATGCACAAATCACTGCAAGATTTCCGTGGCGCACGTGGACAAAGAAAAAGTGGCCTATGGATTTCTGTGCGGCAGAGATTACGACACAGAAAAATTCGTGGATAACAACCGGTCAGGCTTTGATCTTTTAAAATCCAGAAAAGAAGTCTTTGCTTTCAAATCCGGCAATAACGTTAAAAAAAACATCACCATCGGACTACCCGTCAGCCTGCACATGCACGAAGACATACCTTTCTGGAAGCGGTTTTTTGATGCACTTTCCATTAAGACTGTCACGAGCAGGCATTGCCGGGAAGCGGTAAAACATGGCAAACAGATTGCCGGAGCGGAATTTTGTACACCTGTGACCGCCCTTTACGGACATGTCGATTATCTCCTCAACCGTTCCGATTATGTTTTTTTGCCTTTTTATCTCGAAAAAAAGACTGAGAAAAAAAACCGCCGCAGGCAATTCTGCTATTACACCCAGTTTTCACCGGCCTTGATTGCGGCCGCAACCAGGCCGGAAGCTCGGAATAAGCTTCTTATGCCGCTTGAAAAATATCTTTATAGTAGCTTTCATGATAAAGTCCAGCTGTATCAGATGTTGAAATCCATTTTACCAGGCAACAAAAGTTTTTTCGATGTTTCAGCTGCATATGACGCGGCACATGAGTTTAAACGCTCATGTGAGTTGAAACTGAAAAAAATATACAAACAGAAATCAGCTTCCGGCGACCTTCAAGTCATTTTATTGGGCCGGCCATACACGGTCCTTTCATCTTTCATGAATAAGCGAATCCCCGAAATTTTCGGGTCCTTGGGTGTCAAAGCCTTTTTTCAGGATATGCTTTCATATACACCTGAAGATGTCTGCTCCATAAAACTGCTTTTAAACGAAGTGCACTGGAACTATGCTGCGAGAATCCTGGAATCAGCCTGTGTGGCTGCTCAAACCAAAGGTGCATATCCGGTCCTGATCACCTCTTTCAAGTGTACACCGGATTCTTTTGTTATCGACTATTTCAAAAAAATTATGGAATCATATGAAAAGCCGTACCTGATCCTTCAACTGGACGATCATGATTCCAGCGTGGGCTATGAGACCCGGATCGAGGCCGCGATTCGCTCATTTAAAAACCACTACCAAACAGAATCAGGAAACCGATTGGCAAAACATTCCCAATCGCTCATTCCATCAAGGGCACAGCGACTTGGAAACAGGACCCTGCTTATTCCGAACTGGGACGACATCTCCCTGAAGCTAATTGTTGCAGCTTTGCAGAGACAGGGAATTGATGCAAGGCTGCTCGAGGAAAACGAAACAAGCATTCAAAAAAGCCTTAAATACAATACAGGCCAATGCATCCCCCTGAACATTATAGCCCAGGAATTCATCGATTATGTCCTGACCCATGACCTGGATCCGGCCAAAACAGCACTGTGGACGGTAGAGTCCACCATGGCTTGCAATCTGCCCCTATTCCCCCATCACATCAAAAACATTTTCAGAACATATGGAAACCGCATGGAAAAAGCCGATGTATATGCCGGAGGACTTTCATTCATGGACTTATCCGTGAGGCTTCCGATTAATACCTATTTTGCCTATATGTTCGGTGGGATGATTCGAATGATCGGCTGCAAAATCCGACCCTATGAAAAAATTAAGGGAGAAACCGATCAAACAATTAAAAAGAATATCGATATTCTGATCGATGCCTTTCTTGGAAAGCGTTCAAAAGAGGATGCCTTTAATCAAGTGATCACCAATTTTGAGCGGATCGAACAAAATCCCGGGTCTATACAACGCCCCAAAGTCATGATATTTGGCGATCTCTATGTCCGATATAATGAAGTGATGAACCAAAATCTGATAAAGTTTATCGAGGAAAACGGCGGCGAAGTGGTAGTAATGCCATTCAGTTCTCACATGAAGATGATAGCCAAACCTTATTTCCAAAAATGGTTCAGAGAAGGACATTATTTCAATGTTCTTTCCAGCAGGACCCTGATGGCGGCTGTGAAACAGCTCGAAAAGACATATATCAAATATATGGAGCGAATTTTTAACAAACCTGAACCGGTCTTTAACGAATCCCCTAAAAAAATCCTTTCGGAATATCATATCAGGAATGAAAATACCGGAGAATCCATCGAAAATATATTAAAAATTTTTTATGCTGTAAAACATTATCCGGATATTTCGCTGTTCGTCCAGACAATCCCGGCATTCTGCTGTCCATCCCTGGTGACAGAGGCGATGGCAGGAGAAATCGAAAGACAGACAGGGGTACCTATTGTATCGATCACCTATGACGGTACCATGGGGAATAAAAACGATGTGATTATTCCATATCTGGAATATCCGAGAGTTCCTTTGCGGGAACAGGTTCGGGAACCTTTATCTTACGGGGATCGGTTATATCGGAAAAACTGAAAAAATGATCTGTCTGATACATCATCCGACAAAGCACATCATCAAGCTTTTTTCTATATTCCTCACATTCTTCTTCGGAAGCGTCTGACGGAACATGCATGAACTTATCGCCATAAACAAATACAATTTTTGAAAACGGCTTGGGTATTATGGATCTGTCCCAGCTCTTCAGGCGCCAGCAGCGATCCACATTCCACATAACCGGAACAAGCGGTAGCCCTGTTCTTTTGGCAAGAATGATAATACCGATTTTTGAGATATAAGGAGGGCCTGTAGGGGCGTCAACTACCAGCCCGCCACGATGTCCTTTTTCGATCAATCTCTGCATTTCCGTAAGTGCCTGAGACCCCCTGCGGCTGGAGGAGCCCCTTGCCGAAACCCAGCCGAATCGTTTTGTGGCCTGCGCAGCCAGTTCACCATCTTTGCTGGCACTTGCCATGACAACAAATTTAAGGTTCCTGTAAAAATAAACAAAATAGAAAAGCCCCCTGTGCCAGGAAGCATATAAAAGTCCTTTGCCGGGATTTTCTTTTAAATAGCATTCTTCGATTTCACGGCCAAATACACTTACCCGGCAGGTCATAAACAGCAATGAGGTTAATATCTTTACAGCCCATCCAAAAGCATAAAACGCGGCATGTTCCAAAGGTTTCATCCATCAAGTCTCCGGCGTGGCAGTCGTCCTGTAACCACACGGTTTTTATACTATTTAATTCTTTATTGAAAACTAACCGTATTGTTTTAAACCACTATAAATGAATAATGTCAAAAAATGAACATTTTTTTAAGTAGAATCTTGTTTATTTCATATTTCCCATATATACCTGACAAAAAAATTAGTCTCTGAAAAGAATAATAACCAAAAAAAACAGGACATTCTAATGAAATTGAATCTAGAAAAATTATCCGGAACCATATTTATATTCGTTATCGTCATGGCGATTGCCGGCTTTTTCCCCGGATCAACTGACGCGGCAGACACCACCGAAAAAGCAAAAGCGCAAATTCTTGTGGACCAGGCTGTCATCACTGTTGAAGAATTCATGGAAGACCCGAGCATGGAATGGCTCCAAAACAATTTAAAGGATGCCAAGGGCCTGTTGATTGTGCCCGGGCTGTTGAAGGCCGGATTTGTATGGGGCGGATCAGGGGGGAACGGTATACTGGTAGTCTGTTAGCGGCGGCGTGAAAATGTAATAAAATTCTCGGCATGAAAATGCATGATAA
>CAZTYY010000143.1:0-7936 GCA_964617785.1 uncultured Desulfobacterales bacterium
ACACCGGCCTCTCATGACAATGGATAGTTTTATGGCCTCGTAAAAAGTACCAATCTCGTCACTCCGGCGAAAACCGGAGTCCAGGACTTATTGAAATGACTGGATAGCGCTAAGGTTGCGCTTTTCGGCTTGAAACCCGGCACTACGTGTCCGGCTTTCGCCGGAATGACAACAAAGGATTTTTTTGGCTTTTTATGAGACTGTCAAGAATGATTGACGCTGGTTTGTCTGAGGCAGATATGGACAACCCGAGTATAAGCCAGTTATTTTTTTTGAAACATGAAAAAAATGAGGAAAGTCCTGGGGATTTGTTGATTGACACATATTTAGGCGGATGCTATATATTGCAGATAGGACTCATTAAGATATCCTGAAAATAAAGGGGGGGAACCCATGTTTGGTATAGGAATGCCGGAACTTATTATAATTCTTGTAATCATTCTTATTATTTTTGGTGCAGGCAAGCTTCCTGAAATCGGATCAGGCATTGGCAAAGGTATAAAAAATTTCAAAAAGGCCACATCCGAATCTGACAAACAGGAAAAAATAGAAGATAATGATATTTCATAATGCCTTATACTTTAGCCTTTAAAAAGACCTGCTATTATTATCCGACTTCATGGAACCAGGAAACATTGTAGAATATATAGACAGCCGAAAAATTATCTGTGCTGTTGTGATGGAAATAAAAAAGCACCGACTTCGACTGCTAACTGAAACAAACCGCGAAGTTAACATTTCGATTGCACGCCTGGCTTACAAATCCAATACAAGACTCAACATCTCAGAAAACAGGGACAAACTGGTTAGAGCGCTGAAGGAAATATCTGCTCATCGCAAGACCCTGGCAGCTGACATTGATATCAAAGGCCTTTGGGAGGTTTTGAATTCCGAGCAAGAATGGATTAATCTGGACACCATGGCTACTTTCTGTTTCAAACCTCCTGTCACATCTGATCACTTGTCTGCTGTAATGAGGGGGTTTTTCAAAAACAGAGCCTATTTTAAATTTGATGTCAATCGAGTCCTTCCCTATTCCGAAAAACAGATTGAAGATATTATTGCAAAGGCTGAAGAAGAAGAACGTAAAAGCCGGATAACTAAATGCGGAGGAGACTGGCTGAAAAAAGTGCTTGCAGATGATGAACTTCCAAAAGTACCAGGAGAAACAGGGGAGATTAAAGATTATTTAGAAATTTTAAAATCGTTTTACCTTTTTGAACAGGAAAGTCCGCACTTTGAAGTCGGAAAAGCTATGCTTGCAAGGGCGGGGTTGAAAACAGGCGGTAAACTTTTTGAACTTTTCTCTAAACTTGGCGAGTGGGATAAAAATGAAAATATAGATCTTCTAAGATTGGATATTCCCAGAGACTTTTCACAAAAAACAGTTGAACTGTCGGACAGGATTGTCTTTGATGCTAAAACTGTAGCCTTGAATAATGGCCGCCAAAACCTTACAGAACTTCCCCTTATGACGATCGATGGAAACTCTACCTTAGATTTTGATGACGCCTTAAGTATTGAAAAGGAAGGTAATCATTATCGTCTGGGAATTCACATCTCTGATGTCGGACATTTTATTAAAAAAGGAGATTTAATAGACAAGGAGGCATTCAACAGGGGCAGTTCGATATACATGCCGGACAGGAAGATACCGATGCTTTCAATGGATTTGTCGGAAAATATCTGTAGCCTAAGAGCCGGAGAAAAGCGGCCTGCAATTACCGTTTTAATTAAGCTGAATCGATTTGCTGAAATTGAGAATTATGAAATAGTTCCAAGTGTTATCTGTGTAAAAAAACAACTCACTTATAGTGAAGTTGACGGGCTTATTGATCATAATGAGGAAATTAAAATGCTTTTGGAGATCGCTATAAATTTCCGAAAGAAAAGACTCGGATCAGGCGCCCTACAAATTACTTTGCCCGAAGTTAATGTGACAGTAAAAGATAAAGAAGTCATCATGATCAAGAGAATCGATCGGGAAAGTCCGGCCAGAATTCTCGTTTCTGAACTGATGATAATGGCCAACTGGTTGATGGCCAGGTTTTTGAATGAAAATAATATGCCGGCAATTTTCAGGTCACAGCCTGCACCAAAAAACAGACTTATTAAAAACGGTCCGGGAACGCTTTTTCAAAACTGCCTGCAGCGTAAACATTTAAGCCGCGGGGCTATCGGCCTTGGACCTGAACATCATTCCGGCCTTGGACTCGATGCCTATGTCACATCGACCTCGCCCATAAGAAAATATTTCGACCTGGCAACCCAGAGACAAATTCGTGCTGTATTGGGCCTGGAAAATCCATATCCTGGAACAGACATCTCCCGGATAATCCATTCTCTTGAACAGACGCTCCGAAATGTTGCAAAGCTTCAGTTCATGCGTCACCGGTACTGGATACTTAAATACCTTGAAGAAAAAACCGGAGAAAAGGAAGATGCAGTTGTTATCGACAGCAGAAGGGATAACTATCTTGTTGTGCTAACGGAATACATGATTGAATGCGGGCTGGCTCAGTCCAGCGGAATGAACCTTAAACCCGGAGATCTGATAAGGGTTATTATTCAGCATTCGAATGCAAGGAATGATGCGCTGTCTATATATATGGGGTAACAGACTTGCTTTTTCAGGAATTTTAACAGGAGACAAAACTTGAAATCGTCTAATGCTTTATGGAAATTTTTTATTTCTGTGCGCCTTACAGTAATAATTCTGCTATCCCTTGCAGCAACATCCGTTATCGGTACGGTTATACCTCAAAATAAAAGCCAGGCAGCCTATTTTCATGAATACGGTGAGCTCCTTTTTAACATTTTAAATAAATTCAACATTTTTGATATGTACCATTCATTGTGGTTCCAGTTTCTGATACTCATGCTCGGCATAAATATCGTCGCATGCTCCATAGACAGGCTCTCTTCGGTATGGAAAACAATATTTGTTAAAACACCGAACTTCAGTATTGAAAGGTTCAGAAAACTGGCCCAAAAGGAAAAATTTAATGCTCGCGGTACCCCCGATCAGTTAAAAAATATTTTTCTGCCCTTAATTTCAAAAGCATTCGGATTTACAAGTGTGGAAGAAACTGACAAGGGCGCATACCTCTTTGCGGAAAAGCATCGCTGGACAAGAATCGGGGTTTATATCGTTCACCTCAGCGTCATTTTCCTGCTGGCAGGAAGCCTGGTGGGTTCTTTTTTCGGTTTCAACGCTTTCGTCAATATTCCTGAAGGTGAAACCATAAACATAGTTCATTTGAGAAACAGCGCAAGAGAACTATCACTCAATTTTGAAATCCGTTGCGACGACTTTGATGTCACCTTTTATGAAAATGGCGCGCCAAAGGAATACAGGTCGAGCCTTACGATTCTGGAAGAAGGAAAAGCGATTTTAAAAAAAGATATTATTGTAAACGATCCCCTCCATTATAAAGGAATCAATATCTTCCAATCAAGTTATGGCAAATTGGCGCCCCCCAAGGATCCTTCAGGAAAACATATGTCATTTTTCGGAAAAGATTCTGAAACAATCGTTATCAATTTTAAAAATGCTGACTCGGGAATGGAATACAGTAAAAAGACTAAAATAGGTAAAACTATCGACATGCCTGAAGGGTTGGGCAAATTTATTATTAATGAGCACAGACAATCCGTAGAATTCAGAGGACATAACATTGGTGAAGCCTTGATGGGCACTTATTCACCTGAAAATGCCTCTCCTGTAGAAGTACTCCTGCCGATCAAATTTCCTAATTTTGACAAAATGCGAGGCGGAAAAATAATAATTTCAGTCGCTCATCAGGCCCATGAAAATTTTGTTCCGGAAAAAGAACCTGCCAAACATTATTATACAGGCCTTCAAGTAACAAAAGACCCGGGCGTATGGATTGTTTATTCCGGATTTATCATGATGATCATTGGGTGCATTATAACCTTTTTCATGTCACACCAGAGAATCTGTATAGAAATAGAGGGGCACAAAAAAAAGACTTCAGTTATTGTGACAGGGACTTCAAATAAAAACAGGTTTGCTATGGAAAACAAAATAAAAAAAATAGCCGAAAAGCTGGAAAGCTCAGCAAACCATATATAAATGTTTTTAAAAAACCGTTTTGAGGTGAAAAATGAACAGTTCGTTATTATTGTCAATTACAACATTTGTATTTGGTTTTGCCGCCGTCCTATATGTCTCAGCTTTGGTTTTCAAGAAAAATTCCGCAGCTAAAATTGCATGGTGGATTACTTTAATCGCTGTCTTATTTAATGCTGCCGGTATTATGATGAGATGGATAGAGTCCTACCGGCTCGGTATCGGTCACGCCCCCCTGTCAAACATGTATGAATCACTCGTCTTTTTTTCATTTACCCTGGGCTGTATCCATATAATTTATGAAAAAAAATATAAAAACCCGGCAATCGGAGCGTTTGCGGCGCCCATTGCTTTTCTTGCCATGGCATATGCTTCACTTGCCCCGGGGATCAGCAACCACATTCAACCGCTTATTCCGGCGCTGAAAAGCAACTGGCTCATTGCGCATGTTATCACCTGCTTCCTGGGCTATGCAGCCTTTGCCATCGCTTTTGGTGTAAGTGTTTTGTATCTTTTAAACCGGCCCGAAAAAGAACAAAATATCTCCTCATTCTTCCCTTCCCCTAAAATTATGGAAGAACTTACCCATCAAATGGTAATGTTCGGTTTTCTTTTTCTAACCATTGGTATCATAACCGGTTCTGTATGGGCTAATTCTGCATGGGGAAGTTACTGGTCATGGGATCCAAAAGAGACATGGTCGCTTATCACCTGGTTCATTTATGCCACCATGCTCCATGCAAGAATGATACGGGGGTGGCACGGGAGTCGAATAGCATGGCTTTCCATCATAGGGTTTACAGCTGTCTTGTTTACCTATTTCGGAGTCAATTATCTTCCAGGTCTTCACAGCTATGCACAGTCATAAACAATAAAAAAGAGATCTTTGATTCAGCTTAGAACTTTCAAAAAAATATCAAAATGCTGCGTCAACAGGTTTTGAAATGGCTTCTATTCCCCTTCAAACTCGACCATACTGAACAATTTGTAGTTTTTAATTTTTTCCCTGCCCTTAAGGTCGGGAAGCTCAATTACACAAGCAAGCTCCAGTATTTCTCCTTCGAGTTTTTCCACAAGCTCCACCGCAGCTGCTATGGTTCCGCCGGTTGCGATAAGATCGTCTACTATGATGACTTTTTCACCTTTTGCGATGCTGTCTTCATGCATTTCAACAACATTCTCACCATATTCCAGTGTATATGCTGCATTGATTGTTTTATACGGAAGCTTCCCTTTTTTTCTTACAGGCACAAATCCGATGTTCAGCTTGTACGCAAGAACTGCTCCGAACACAAACCCTCTGGCATCTATACCGACAATTTTGTCAATCTGCATGTCTTTGTAGCGGTTATAAAGAACATCACAGGACTCCCTTAATCCATCGGGGTCTTGAATAAGAGTTGTGATATCTCTAAACATAACACCTTGTATCGGCCAGTTGGGGACAGTCCTGATTTTTTCTTTGATTTTATTCATGGCAACAGTATCCTTATTCTATTTTTGAAATAACATTTATTAAAAGTTTTATCACATTGTCAGCATTTCTATTAAAAACTTCAAGGATTTCATTCCAGGTAACAGGTTTCTCGTCTTCTTTCCAGCAGTCGTAATCTGTTGACATGGCAACTGCCACGTAAGGTATTTCTGCCTCGTTTGCGAGAATCGCTTCAGGAGCAATTGACATATTGATTACATCTGCGCCCCAGGCCCTATACATTTTGGATTCTGCTCTGGTTGAAAACCGCGGGCCTTCAATAGTCACAACCGTGCCTTTCCTGTGAACTTTGAGGTTGAGTTCAACTGATGCTTCATAAAATAGATTTCTCAGTCCTTCATCAAAGGGATCCGCCATGGAAGTATGCTTGGCACCGTTTTCAAATGAGTCGAAAAAAGTTATTTTTCTATGACGTGTAAAATCGATAAACTGATCAAGCAAAACAAAGTCTCCCCGCCCGATCTCTTCTTTGAGGCTGCCGCAGGCGGTTGTCGCCAGAATGTGTGTACATCCGATCTCTTTTAGTGCATGAATGTTTGCCCGGTAATTGACCTGAGTGGGGCTCAGCTGATGCTTTCTGCCGTGTCTGGCAAGAATTGCCACATCTGTTCCGTCTATTTTGCCTGTAGATATTTGAGAAGACGGTTTTCCGTATGGGGTATCAATTGATATTTCTTCAGTATCCTTAAGAAGACCCGGGTCATCCAGTCCTGAACCGCCGATAATTCCGATTTTTGCCATGTATTTCTCCTTGTTTTAACTAATAAAAAGATTTTCAACACACCACATTAAAAAAAAGTTGTCAAGCAATAGAGCAATAGCAGAATCCTGAGAGGAAGCAATTAAATCACATGTGGATATTTCATCTTTCAAAATGTAGATTTTTTCCAATACAAAGTTCAAGGCCGAGAACCCCAACCAGATTAGGTTTGAAATTGAATGTTGGGACTGCTATGCTACAAACGATTATGATTCTGCAGAACTTATATAATGAACTGCCGACAGCAATTTCTTTTGGTTTTAACGGCTTAAAAAGAATTCGCCAGACAGCCACTGCTATAGCCCGGACAGGAGTAGATTGGATTCTGGACGGTCAACCTTCCACACCGGTTCTGATGCGCAGAACCTTTGAACGTCTGGGCGCAACCTATATTAAATTGGGTCAACTCATTGCGAGCTCCCCGTCTCTCTTTCCGGAAGCTTATGTAAAAGAATTTCAGCGGTGCCTGGATCAGACCGAACCTGTACCGTTTAAAGAGATGAAAAAAATTCTGGAAAAAGAGCTTGGCAGGAGCTACGTAAATGGGATTTTTACAGATATCCAGCCGAAACCCTTGGCTTCGGCCTCCATCGCACAGGTATATGCCGCTAAATTGGCCACCGGAGAGGATGTCGTCATCAAAATTCAACGGCCCGGCGTTCAGGATATCCTCAAGACCGACCTTAATTTTCTCTTTTACGCCGCAACTGTTTTAGAATATCTGGTACCCGGCCTAAAACATGCCTCCCTATCCGGAATTCTATCGGAAATCCGCAGAACAGTCATTGAAGAGTGCAATTTTATCAAAGAAGCGGAAAATATTAAAATTTTTTCCGCTTTTCTAAAGCAAACAGAGAGTCAAGTCGTTATAACTCCCCGTGTCTACCCCCATGCTTCCTCCCGGCGGGTATTGACCATGGAAAGGCTCCATGGCGTTCCTCTGACTGACCGTAAACAGCTGCTCCAAGTTACCGACCAACCTCATCGTGTTCTCAGTGCTGCATTCCAGACCTGGATGGAAAGCATCACCAAATGCCCCATATTTCATGCGGATTTGCACGCAGGCAACCTGATGATCCTGAACAACGGAAAGGTGGGCTTCATCGATTTCGGTATTGTAGGGAGCATTTCGGATCAAACCCAGGAGGGGATTTCCCTTTTAATTCAGTCTTTGATCATGAATGATCACCGGAACATGGCCAAAGCCATGGCTGCCATTGGAATGACCGACAAAAAGGTGAACACCGGGCAATTGGCCAAAGATCTGGAAGAGCTTTATCTGGCCCCGGACCAGTTTGTTGAAACAGCAAAGTTTCCGCCCGATCCGGAACAGTACCTGATGGAAATGGTCAGAATTGCCGATGTACACGGTATCCGTTTTCCCAGAGAATTCACACTCTTGCTGAAACAATTCTTGTATTTTGACAGCTATAGCGATCTTCTTTTTGATATGGAATTCCTGATGGAGGAGATGATGGAAAAAACGGAAGATTTTTAAAAGCCCCTTCAACCGGCTGGATTGACCTGTCGTTTTTGTTCATATTGATTTTTCAAATTAGGCGGCTACCGTTCCAGAATTATCCATCCC
>CAZTYY010000143.1:7946-8392 GCA_964617785.1 uncultured Desulfobacterales bacterium
ATATATAGTGTTAATTAAAGCTTGACACACAATTTAATTTTATATACATAAACAATTACAGGATGGATGCCTTTGGGCCTTACTGCTTCTGTTCTCATCTGTTAATCCTGAACAAGGATGAACGGAAACTTTGGTGCTTCCTTCGAAAAAATCAGGCCTTAAGGCATCTATTCTTAAATATTACGCTTTTTATTGTCGAAATAAACCCACCGAAATAAGCCTACTATTAGAGAGGCGGTCATGAATACTAAAGCAGAGAGAAGACAGTTTGAGCGATTTCTTTTTGCTGTTAAATTTTCTCCTTTCTCCCGGTATAGCTATTCCAGAGCATTCCCATGAGACCCATACCGGACGTATATTCTTTTCCGTTTAAAAATAACTTTTCTACCTTTAATGAACGAAGATCTTTGGGGTCAAGTTTTAAGGGATCCTGGTTCAAAATCACC
>CAZTYY010000144.1:0-8238 GCA_964617785.1 uncultured Desulfobacterales bacterium
TTCTGGAAATCCTGATGGAATTTGGCATGAAGCACGACACCGATATCTTTCAGGGTAAAGCCTTTTTCAAGACCTCCCTTACTGATACGGATCCACGAGATGTCTCTTTGGCCTATATGCATGATGCCCTGAATGTAATTAACCAGATGATGAATCTGACGTTCAAGGATTGGTTCAAAGTCCGGTTGGAACTCACGTCCTGCGATCTGGACGTATATTCCAAGAGGGAAAGTATCCCCTTCCTTCAAATCCGTAATGTCAGGACCGATAATTTCAACCTTGCCGTCATCAATCTCATTCATTTCAGCTATTTTTACAAGCTCTGTGCACTGAGTCTTTCCACCACCGCACTGGCAGTGAAGATCAGCGCCCCTGACTCTTTCACCTTCATATGCAGGGCCGAATGCGCACGGAATTTCGATTTCAGATACGGTAACTTTAAGACCGCGAACTTCAACTGATCTCTGAACCATTTCATCATGCGGCACGTTGGCTACCACATGCTCGTATGTACAGATACCGGTGGGAAGGATCTCCGGAATGTCAGTGTCTGCAAGTGTCGGGAAACCCCAGTTTACACATCCTGCAGCTGCAACACCCCATTCGGTTCCAACATCACCCAGGGCGTTAACAAATGCAAAAACCCTGTCCTTGTTGTAGTTAAGTATCGTTTTATAATCACCCGGCTGAACACCGCCGAATGCCATGGCTGCCCTGTTGGCAAAACCGAGTGCAAATACGGCTGATGAAATATCAGGACCAAAGGGAACGATCCTTGTATTCCAGCCAACCTGTACATCGGCATCCAGAAGCTGCTGAATCAGTGTATTGTTGTTGTGACTTGCAGCGCAGAAGATGTACAGACTTCTTTTCTGATAGTCTTCAACAATCATCTTTGCTATTTCTTTATTAGGCGCCGCGCCCACCATTGCGGCAAAGCCGGGAGCAGAGCCGTCAACGAATTCTACGCCTCTTTTTCTAAGGATCGTGTCGTCGGCCGGGCCTACCCACAGTTTTCCGTTTTCAATGTCCGGATCTTCCTGGGCAATATAGAAATCAGGGTCATTAATGCTTCTCAGCGCTTCCTTGATTTCATATGCAAAGATGGCTGCCATTCCGGCATCCAGAAGGGGCCCGAGGTACGGCAGGTGATTTTTGCTCTTTATATGCGGTGGTAAAAGACCGCGCGCAAAATCAAGCGGTTTTTTCAAATCTTCGAGGGTTTCAACTTTCATTCCTGTCAGCGAATAGATGACCGGCAGGTAGTACGCGGTATTCGGAAACCCGACTTTTGTATCTGCGTTAAAGGTCTCGAGCGCTTTTCTGTATTCGCCCTCTACCTGAGAAACTACTTTATAGCCACCCTGAATGGCTGCAAATGCTACTAATTTAGACATGTCTTCCTCCTTTGTTGAGGATATTATAAAAAATTTAACAATTAAGCATCAAGTGCCTGACGGTCAGCCATATCCATGAGAACTCTTTCTCTTGCCTTGTCTATGCCGAGTTCCTTTCGCTTCTTGTCAATATGAGCGATCAACAACCGTGCGTGCTTGATCGGATCGGCTTCAAGGTCCCATTTGCCGCCATAGATTTTTTCCATCTCTTTTGAAAGATAATCATGGAAAACCGGCGCGCCGGATGTCGGCAGGTGGAGTCCGAATACCGTGTAAACACCAGAAGACACAAAATACTGACCGATACTGATGGCTTTCTCACTCATCCATTCGGGCGCACTGCCGGCCAGGGGCAAATCACAGATATCTTTACCCAGACCACCTGCTTTTACAACTTCTGTAGCAGCCAGCAGAAGCCGGCTGTTATCCACGCAGGAACCCATATGAAGTACGGGCGGAATCCCCACAACTTCACAGACTTCTGCAAGACCTGGTCCGCAATGTACCGCAGCACTTTCAGGGGTAAGGAGCCCTTCCATGGCACACGCAATTCCGTTGCATCCGGTGGTGAGAACAATAACGTCATTTTTAATCAGTTCTTTCACCACTTGAATATGTGCCTCATTATGACGTGTTCTTGCATTGTTGCAGCCGACCACACCGGCAATTCCGCGAATGCGGCCGTTGATGATATTGTCGTTCAGCGTGTAATATGAACCGCGGAACGTACCGCCGAGATGGTATTCAATGGATTCCACACTAAAACCGCCGATTGCGGTTGCTTTGTAATGCGGAATCATAACATCAGCGCTTCTGTTCTGGAAGTTATCAATCGCCATGCGAATGATTTTTTCCGCATCTTCTAGGGCGTGATGTTCATTAAACTCGATATGGATGACATTGTCCTGCTCCATTTTTGCAATGGGATGGGTTGTAATCAGTTTTGTATGAAAACATTTTGCCACATTTGCCAGGTTTTGGAAAACGCATTGGATATCTACAACCATTGCATCGCATGCACCAGTGATGATAGCCAGTTCCTGCTGCAGGAAGGTTCCTGCTTGGGGAACGCCATGGCGCTGAAAAATTTCATTGGCTGTACAGCAGATACCGCCCAGCTGAATACCTTTGGCGCCTTTTTTCTTTGCATATTCGAGCATTTCCGGTTTCTGTGATACAGCTACGATCATTTCTGAAAGAACCGGCTCATGTCCGTGAACGATGATATTTACATGGTCTTCTTTCAAGACGCCGAGATTGGCTTCTGCCTGAAGCGGTGACGGTGTCCCGAAAAGAACATCCTGGAGATCGGTGGCCAGCATGGATCCGCCCCAGCCGTCTGCCAGAGAAGCACGCGTACACTGCTTGGTGATGTTCTTATAATCCTGGTCAACGCCCATGTGAGTTCTATGCATGATTTCGACAATCTCCCTGTCGATATTTCTTGGAAGCACGCCGTTCTTTTTCCATTTTTCATAAAGTGGCTCAGGAGCTCTTTTAAGGTAGAGAAGTTCGCCTTCAGCTTTTCCCCATTCGTTCAGGGCTTTTTCTCCTACTTCAAGGGCTATTTCGTCTATATCCCTGTCTTGTACTTCACCGTCGACCTCTACAGTTGTGGCAACGCCGAGATGCGGAGCTATTGCTCTGAGTTTAACAGTGTCCTTGATTTTATATGCATCTGTCTCTTTTCTCGCTGCAGACATGAAAACTTCCGCTACGCAACGGCCATGATCAGAATGCGCTGCCGCACCTGCCGCAACCATTCTGGCAAAGTTACGGGCGGCAATTGTATTGGCAGTCGCACCGCAAAGGCCTTTCCTGGTGTCTTCACCTTCAATACCGCCCTTTGGAAGCGGGAGACGGCAGGGGCCCATAGCGCAGTTTTTGCAGCATATTCCCTGCATTCCAATGTTACATGGTTTCATTTGCACGGCACGATCAAAAACAGTATCAATGCCAAGTTCTTGAGCACGTGCGATCAATTCCTGTGTTCCTACATCAATAGAAGCCGCAATTGGATCAGCCAGTTTCGGTGCCTTTGCAGCGTTTTCTTTTTTTTCTTCTGCCATTAGAGGTTCCTCCTCTTACTTGTTTTTTCCAGCGATGGCAGCCGCTTTTTTTAAGCGATGGTCGCCGGAGTTTTAAATTGTTTTGTTAATACAATGGAATTCTTCTGTGAATTCTGTTTAAAACATCCAGAATTTTTTCATTCTGGTTTTGTTGCTCAGCTGATGCTGTTTTTGGAATATCACTCGACTCCTTCGCACCTCTTTTTTCGTCAAGCTTTTTCTTTTCTTCAGTACGCTTCATCCTGAGTTCGTTTTCCTCTTCATCACGCTTTGCCCTTGCATCAGCACCAGCTTTTTTCTGTGCATCAGCATCGGCTTTTGCCTTTGCGTCAGCGTCAGCTTTGGCTTTTGCCTCTGCTACGGCTGCTGCTTCGGCTTTTGCCTTTGCGTCAACTTCAGCCTTTGCTTTAGCCTCTGCTTCAAGCTTAGCCTTGTCTTCGGCTGCAGCAGCAGGTGCTGCAGGTTTTGCCTCTTCTTTAGGAGCTGCTTTAGGCGCTGCTGCTTTAGGCGCTGCTGCCTTAGGTGCCGCTGCTTTAGGAGCTGCTTTAGGCACTGCTTTTTTCTTAGGCGCAGCTTTCTTCTCTTCCTCGATGGTCAGGTCAGGTTTTGGAGAAAGAGATGCAAAATCGATATCAACATCGTCGAGTTCCTTTTTAATAGGAGCAACGTCTGCTGCAGAGCCACCATCCATGGCAAGATCGATAAACGCTTTTACGAGTCTTACCGATTCAGGATGCCTCATAAAAAGCAGGTCGGAACCAGCCATAAGGTAAGCGACGGCACCTATTGCTTCCATAAGGATCGGACGTTTTTCAGGATCACCAAGTTCCGGAGCCTCGTCAACAGGCTGTTTAGCTTCCTTGCATTTCCAGACTTCGTTTCCGAGATTGTTTATCATCGGGAACTGAAGCTTGTCATCACCCTGTGCCAAGGCTGCCATTCGGAGACGTTCCATTACGGAATATGAATATTCCATACCGTATCCAACGCCACCTGTGGTTGGATCTACAAGAATGCGATTCATCGGCATGCCAAGGTTTTCAAGTAGAATATTAACCTGTTTTGCAAGGTTTACATCAATGGGAGATGATGAAATAAGCGTATGCCCGAAACCCATGGCAGAAGCTCCGATGCCCTTATGGTTCGCATCTCCAACCGGTCCAAGAATCAGGTTTTCGCCCTCGCACTCTTCAGATATTTTCTTTAAAACTTCTTCATCCTTTTCGTCGTTTGCGCATCCCCAGATAATAAGCGGAACATTTATTGCTTTCAGCACTTTTTTTACCGTTGCCGCTGCATCTTTGGCACTGGCATTTTTATCGTTCGGGTCGATGCTTTTAAGCTGAAGGACGATCGCATCAGCGCCAAATTCTTTTACACATTTTTTTGCCCATGCTGCCGGATCGGAAACAACGTCCTTGAAATGGGAGAGGGCAGCCTCAGCCCAGTCTTCAGGTTTTATGTCCCATACTTCCATTGCAATTTTGGGCTTATTGGGCATGTTTCCTTCAAACTGATAAAACGGATAGCATGTCTCGCCTCCGAGGGTGATTGCGTTATCACCTTTTCCAATAGTTATTTCCTTTATGCCGCCGGCATAGGATTCTTTTACAATTTCGAAGCCCAATGTTACCTCCTTATCGTAAAAAACGATTATAATTGTTGAAGGTTATAGTATTGACAAAATCCGTCGCGCCACTCGACAGATTATCTTTTACCAAATGAAATCATTCCCCCCTTTCGTAATTATTTTTATTATTTTTACTATTTTTATCATTAATATGTATGTATATCCGGTATCATCTGATCTGTTTAGAAAAATTGACAAACTATCTTTTTACATGGACATAATATATTTGTCAATAGGCTCTCCTTTCCTCAAGGCGTTTTTTCAATTTTGGAAAAAGGTTTATATCCGTATGGGGCAGAAAGAGTGATGCCACATACTTATCCATATATGAAGCTGTTTCAGAAAGCTCAAAGTTTGTCATCATCTGGGTTACTTCGCCGACATCCCGTCGAATCCTGTTGGTCAGTGAGCTCATTTTTGCGCCCATGAGTGATCCGTTTCCCACAAAAGTTACCTTGTCATGATCAATCTCAGGCAAAAGACCGATGACCATCGCTTTTTCAAGATCAATGTAGCTTCCGAAACCGCCGGCAAGAAATATTCTGTCGATTCCTTCAATACTCAAACCAACCTCTTCCAGAAGCGTCTGATATCCGCTGAATATGGCCCCTTTTGCACGGATCAGATTTTCTATATCGATTTCAGTGAGAACAATATCCCTGTCGATTTGAGACTCGTTTTCCCAGGCGATCACATATTCCCACACATCATCGGTTTTCCTGATTCGCGGCGTATCAAAATCTTGGTTAAATTTTCCCTGGTTATTAATAACTCCCATTTCAAACATGACCGCTGCCATAATAATAAGACCTGAACCGCAGATGCCTTTAGGCCTGACGTTTCCTATGGTTATAATCATCGGCTCATAGGTAACCGGATCTAAAGAAAAATCTTCAATAGCCCCTTTTGCGGCACGCATGCCGAGTTTGATTCCCCCGCCTTCAAAGGCTGGTCCTGCCGAGCAGGCGGCACAGGCAAACCAGTTTTTGTTGCCGATGACGATTTCCGCATTTGTTCCGATATCTATATAAAGAGTAAGCTCTTCGGTTCTATACATGCCGGACCCCATGACACCGGCAACAATATCTCCGCCCACATAACTCGATATCTGAGGATATACGAGGGCGGTTACATGGTCACTGAGATCCATCCCAAGGTCTTTGGCGCGTATGGGCGGATAGAGTGTCGCTGCCGGAACATATGGTGATCGTCTGATATATTTCGGGTTTACTTCCAGAAGGAGCTGAGTCATGGTTGTGTTGCCGGCGATTGTAATAGTTGATATTTCATCAGGATCTATTCCAGCCTTTTTAACTATTTTATTTATGACCCTGTTAATAGTTTCTATTACAACTTCATGAAGCTTTTCGAGTCCTCCGGGTTTTTCAGCATATACAATCCTGGTGATAACGTCTTCTCCATAGCTGATCTGTCCGTTAAAGTCACCGTATTCACCAAGAACTTTACCTGTGATAAGATCGAGAACCTGACCGTAAATGGTTGTTGTGCCGATATCCATTGCAATGGCATAATTCCGGTCTGTTGTGTCGCCCGGCTGAATATTTGTGATACGGGTCTTGCTTCCTTCACGTACCGGACGCTCGAGTGTTGCCGTGACCTTAAAGTCATTCTCCCTTAGAATATCAGGAATTTTCCTGATAACCGGGAGAGTGAGCTGCAGCCGGCTTTCATTGTGGTGAAGTTTCAGAAAGCTTATCAGTCGGGTTACGTCCGGCAAATGATCTTCGGCATTTGGAGGAGGGAGTTCCAGGTATTTTTTTTCCACAGGGGGCACAAAGAGGCCTTTTTCTTTCAAATCATCAAGGTTCATCTGTTCGATTTTTGCGGTTCTGCGCGGAGTGCTTTGAAGGTTAAGAACACTCACATCGATGTCGGATTCAACCGGTATCCTGACTGTCAGGTCGCTTTTTATCCGAGCAAGGCATGCCAGCCTGTAACCTTTTTCTATATCTTCGCTGCTGAGTTTTTCGGAAACACCGCCGTCAATTTTGCCTTCTTCGATCAGGACGCGGCACTTGCCGCACACGCCTTCGCCTCCGCAGGAAGCGTTGATATGGACTCCGGCTTCCATTGCGGCCCGAATAAGGTTTTCTCCATCTGGCACCGAAATTTCTTTATTGTGCGGTAAGAACTTGATTTTAAACATAGTATATTCCCTTTTGAAAATTTAGGCAGGGCAAAGCGATTGATTACCCGATTCAAATGTATTTTTCAAGGTAAATTCAAATTATAAAACAGATTAATTATGAGCATATGTTCATAATGCCATACAATAAACATTCAGTCCAAAGCTGTCAAGGAGATATTCGGCAATACAAATTTCTTGATATTGTAAAAAAACTGATTATAATATGATTCAAGATATTTTATAATAAGGGAGAAATAGAACAATGCCGGTTTATGAATTTGAGTGCCCGGAAGGAACGGTCACGGAAAGAATAGTAAAAGTCGGGACGGAAATTATCGATTGCCCCGAATGCGGGAAAAAAGCAAAAAAAATCATTTCACAGTGCGCATTTGAGCTAAAGGGTGGCGGATGGTATGCGGACGGTTATTCGTCGAAAAAAAGTAAGGAATCTGATTAATGCCCATATATGAATTTACATGTAAAAAATGCGACAATCAGTTTGAAGAATTGTTCCTGAGTTCAACTGATAATCATATACCCGAATGCCCGGAATGCAAAAGTAAAAAAACTGAAAAAATTATTTCCGCAGGAAGTTTTCGCCCTGCCGGAATTCCCACAGGCTCAGGCGGATTCAAGCCGCCCGCATGCGCGTCTTCAGGAGGCGGCTGAGGGATTTAAGTAATTCTCAGGTTGAGAAAAAAGTCATTAAACAAGGGTCAATCTTTAGATTTGGCCCTTTATTCGTTTTGTAAGCAGCGTATAACGCTTTAGCGTTTTATTATTTTGTACTCCAATAGCAAGCGCCTTTCGTGTACCCACAAGAATCACAAGTTTTCGGCCGCGCGTCACAGCAGTATAAATAAGGTTGCGCTGCAGCATAATATAGTGTTCTGTGAGTATCGGTATGATAACGGCAGGATATTCCGAGCCCTGGGATTTATGTACTGAAATTGCATAGGCAGGGATAATCTCATCAAGATCCTGATAATCATA
>CAZTYY010000145.1:0-8214 GCA_964617785.1 uncultured Desulfobacterales bacterium
CAATAGGTAGCAATAGGGGTCAGGTCTTCATTCTTGACATTTGTCAAGATTGTAGACCTGACCCCTATTGCTCTCATGCCACTGCAATCCTGTTGCGTCCTTCTGATTTTGCTAAATAAAGTGCCCGGTCGGAAGCATTGATGACCTCCTCCGTAGTTTTTCCGTGCTCGGGGAAGGCCGCAACTCCAAGCGATATGGTTATTGACAGGCTTCTGCCATGATAGTTTATTTTGAGTTCATTTTCTATTTTTAATCTCAGCGCCTCTGCCTTTGCTTTTGAGTCTTCCAGAGAAGTTTCAGGCAGTATGAGGATGAATTCTTCTCCGCCAAAACGGCATGCAATATCTTCCTGGCGCACAGATTTTTTCAGAAAAGCACCAAGTTCTTTAAGGATGATGTCCCCTGCTTCGTGGCTGTATGTGTCATTAAACTTTTTAAAGTGGTCAACGTCGATCATGATGATGCCGAGCGATATGCCGTGACGTATGGCTCGCTGGGCTTCAAACTGGAGAGTTTTCTGCATATGACGGCGATTAAACAGGCCGGTCAGTGGGTCATGAATTGACTGTATCCTCAAGGTTTCCCTGAGCCTGAGGCTGGTTAGAGGGGGCGCATAATGCTCAAGCAGGCTGGTTATTACGATCTTTTTTGAGTCGAAATATTTTTCCTGGTTTTCCTTGGGTCGTTGACTGATTTTCTTATTAAGCGTCAGATGAAGCATTCCGAGCAATTCACCCTGAGCGATCATTGGCGCACAGATATATGGTCTGCCTGAAAAATTTTTTAAATGGGGGCAAAGCGGATCGATTTCAACATTTTTTACCATATGTATAGTACTGAGACGAATGGACCAACACTCGTTTGCCGGAGACTCGGTATCTTCAAACATATTATCACCCCATGAAGCCACAACCCTCAAGTCTCCACTATGTTTGTTGTAAATGCTGAAATATCCTGAATCTTTTGGGAAGAGTTTTTTGCAGAATCTCCCCACAAGATTATATGTTTCTTCTTCTGTATCGCACGCTTGAAAAAGGCCGCCGATTTGACTGAAGAGTATCGTCTCATTCGTTCGTTTTTCAAGTTCGGCAACGGTCAGCAGCAGTTTTTCATTTGTTTCCCGATGCTCTGCTGTGCGCTCTTCGATTTTTTCTTCAAGATGTTCCTGGTGTTTTCTGAGGGCTTCTTCCGCCTCTTTTCTTTCGGTTATTTGATTTATGGCTGTTGTAACAAGTGTATCAAAAAAACGAATCAGGCTTTGGATTTCATTCCTGCCGCTTTCTTTAAGATCAAGTCCTGAAATATCCATTACCGTTTGCTTGGCTTTTTGTCTCAGTTCTTTTAAAGGCCTGACCAGGTATAGCGTAAAAATTGCGCCTAGTGATATGGCAGTTATAAGGACAATAAGTGAAAGCCTTAAAAAATGTTTTCGGTTTTTTTCCACCAGGTTATAGGAAGGCTCTGTATTGATTTCAACCATTACGTTGAATAGTTTTTCTGCAATTTCTGTTGGTGAATAGTGAATCACTTTAAATTTATCCGGCAGTTCGACACGTATCGAGTTTACGTTTTGGATGCTTTCCCTCATGGTGACAGTATCAATATCAGGCCTCTCATCAAAAGGGAGGGAGCTTGCGATAATACCGTCAAGAGAACCAAAGCTTATACGTACTTCAGTTTCAAATGCAATTTTTTTGGCATAATTGTTGTCAAGCCAGGTTCCGATCATGATCGAGCCTGTTGTCTTTCCATCGGATATAGCCGGCGTAATCGCAACAATGGCCCATTTTCCTTCGGTCTGTATTGCGGTGAGGGATGTGCCGCCTACTAAGGCATTATTGACCTCAGGGATATTTTCTAAATCTTGTTTTTTAAATGGCGCATGCGTTTTATAGATGACGCGGTGATGGATGTCCATGACCTGAAAAATGTCTGTTCCTATATCAAGGAAAAGATCGTCCATGGCTGTTTTGAGAGCAGTAATATCACCTTTGGATTTATGAAAGTGGGACAGGCCTGCCATGAGATCAGTATGTTTCTTCAATGCGATGGCGAGAACAAACAGCTTATTCTCTTCTCTGTCGATGAGGCTCTCGACAATAAAGTAAATATCTTCCGCTTTGCTGTTTTCCTTGACAAGGAGAGTGTCCTTTAATGCCTTTACTTCTATATGATAAAAGTAGGATGTTATAGCCAATACGATTAAAACCGTCATGCCGATAATCGGAAATACAATGCTGATTCTTTTTAACATGAAAGCTCTCCAGCCCTGTTGCTCAATTTTTTCTGTTCTGTTTTGTTTATTTGATGTATGGTTATAATTTCATGTCGCTGAAAAAGCAAGCAGAGATGATATGTATATGTCAATAGCATTTTAAATGTCCGGTTTTAATTAAATTGCATGCTGAGTTGTAAAATTTTTGTAAAAGTAGTAAATCGTCTGTCAAAATTTGTTGGTTTTACATAAAATCACATTTTCTTATTATGATTGACACTTTGAAGGAGTGTATAATGCATTGTTTGCCTGAGTCTGTTAAGGGCGTTCTTACATTTTTACTGATAACCTTGAACACGTTCATTTTAGCACCCACTCTTATTTTTTTGGGAGTGGTTAAACTGGCCCTGCCGTTAAAAAGCTGTTACAAAATTTTCGACAAGATAATTGTTGCGATTGCTGAAAGGTGGATTGGGAATAACGCGATTATTTCCAGGTTGATGCATAAGATACGGTGGGAAGTCCAGGGGTTGGATACATTAAAGCGGAGGAACTGGTATCTTGTTGTTTCCAACCATCAGTCATGGGTCGATATTTTTGTTCTGCAGACGATTTTTTACCGCCGCATTCCTTTTTTGAAATTTTTTCTTAAAAAAGAGCTAATATGGATTCCTGTACTGGGTCTGGTATGGTGGGCCCTCGATTATCCTTTTATGAAAAGATATTCACAACAATTCATAAAAAAACATCCACATCTCAAAGGTAAAGATATTGAGATTACCCGAAAGGCTTGTGAAAAATTCAAGACAAACCCGATATCGGTAATGAATTTTGTCGAAGGAACCCGTTTTACGGACGCAAAACATAAAAAACAGCAATCCCCGTATTCTCACCTGCTTAAGCCGAAAGCCGGTGGCGTCGCCTTTGTGTTTGGCGCCATGGGTGACTATCTGGACAGTATCTTGAATGTAGCAATAGCCTATCCCCAGGGCGCTCAGACCTTTTGGGATTTTCTTTGCGGAAGAATTGTTGACATCAGTGTAAGGGTTGAGTCGATACCGATAACAGATGAAATTCTTGGCGATTACTCTAATGACAATGAATACCGCGCACGGTTTCAGGGATGGGTGAATGATCTTTGGGCGGAAAAAGATAAAACCGTCAGCAACCTGATGAATCATCGCCTGAAATAGATCATAAATAGACTCAAATTTCTCTGTACTTTTCGATTCCGAAAATGCTACACCTCCTAGGCAACACCGTAAATTCTGGTTTATAACGGATCTATTTTTGACGACCACTAATCGACAGACCAAAACCAGGAAGGTGAAATCAATGGCAACACAACACGATACGAATTCAACTTCTGAAGCCGTCAAACTGAGTACCTTTTCCGGGGTTTTCACTCCGAGCATTCTAACGATTCTCGGCATTATTCTGTTTCGCCGTATGGGTTACGTAGTCGGCAGCGGGGGATTAAGTCAGGCACTAATTATGGTGATGCTGGCTAACATAATTTCCGTCCTGACTTCGGTTTCACTTTCTGCTATTGCCACTAACTTCAAGGTCAAAGGCGGGGGGGACTACTATCTAATTTCACGCACACTCGGCCTGGAATTTGGAGGTGCCATCGGCATTGTCCTTTTTGGAGCCCAGTCACTTTCCATTGCCTTTTATTGCATCGGGTTTGGTGAAGTGATGGCTGAACTTGTATCGTTTTCACACAAACTTTTGCCGCAGTTCATTGCCGCTGTATCGGCAGCACTCTTATTTATATTCGCCTGGCTGGGATCGGATTGGGCTACCCGTTTTCAATTTATTGTTATGGCTGTGTTGTCAGCCTCTCTTATCTCTTTTTTTGTGGGCGGTGCCCTTCAGTGGGATATCGCCATATTTAAAATGAACTGGCTGCCTTCGGCAAATGCACCGCCATTCTGGACGCTGTTTGCCATTTTTTTTCCTGCAGTTACCGGATTTACCCAAGGCGTGAGCATGTCCGGGGATTTAAAAGATCCTGCAAAAAATCTCCCTACCGGAACATTTGCCGCTGTCGCTGTTTCAATCATCGTTTATGTGGCCGCGGCTATTCTGTTTGCCGGCACATTATCCTCCGAATCCTTAGTCCTGGATTACAATGCAATGAGCCGGGTTGCAGCCATGGAATCACTCGTATGGGCGGGTGTCATGGCAGCCACCCTTTCTTCCGCTATGGCTTCTTTTATGGGTGCCCCGCGCATTCTTCAATCCCTGGCCGGCGACCGGATTTTTCCATTTCTGCTCCCTTTTGCTAAGGGTGACGGACCCTCTCAAAATCCCAGACGAGGGATCCTTCTATCCGGTGCCATTGCCCTGATAACCATCGCTCTCGGTAACCTGAATCTGATTGCACCGGTTGTATCCATGTTCTTTTTAATTTCTTATGGGCTGCTGAACTATGCTACCTATTACGAAGCCAGGGCAGCAAGTCCATCTTTTAGGCCCACATTTAAATTTTACAATGCCAGATTCAGTTTGGCAGGTGGTTTGATATGCCTGGGAGCCATGCTGGCCATAGATTTAACAGCCGGTACTATTGCCATCACCTTGCTATTCGGCATTTACCAATATCTTAAACGAACAGCAGGTCCGGCGCGATGGGCGGACAGCCAGTGCTCCCACCACCTTTATCAAATCCGTCAACACATGCTGACCATTGCCGATATACCGGAACACCCAAGGGATTGGCGACCCATGATTTTAATCCTATCCGACAGCTCCGTACGTCGAAAGCCCCTGTTGATTTTTGCCGACTGGCTCCAGGGAGTCAGTGGATTTGCCTCTGCCATACGCCTCATAGAAGGTGAAGGTGCTCGGTTTCGAAAAATTCGAAATGATGCTGAAATCGAATTGCAGCAGGATATCAAGGACGCAAAGGTGGCGGCATATGCAAAGGTTGTAATTGTACCGAATATTAACGTCGGAATTCACACTTTGGTTCAGGCCTATGGTATTGGTCCGCTTCAGTCCAACACCATACTGCTCAACTGGCTGGAAAATGCTCCTGATAACGCTGAAAATATCAGAATGACCGCTTATGGCCGATATCTGAGTAATGTGTTTCGTCTGGGGAGGCACATTATTTTATTGAACACCTCCCCTGAAGACTGGAACAGATTACTATCCATGGATGAACACAAACGCCGAATTGATGTCTGGTGGCAGGGAGATGCCACCAGCCGATTGATGCTGCTGTTTGCGCATATAATTTGTGAAAGCGCCACATGGGGCCATGCAAAAATACGTGTACTGGATGCAGGTGCTGATGCGGTTTCATCTGGAAAAACCGTGGCAGACTTAGGCGAGACACTTTCCGAGTTTCGAATCAACGCAGAACCTGAAATCGTTGCTTCTGTCGACTCGGATACAATTGCCGCATATTCCAAAGATGCGGCATTGGTGCTGATTCCATTCCGGCTAAGGGCCTTTCAGGTCCTGGATTTCCTTGGTAATCCGCTAAGCGACTTATTTTCCCGCCTGTCAACGTCTGCTGCCATGCTGGCAGCTCGGGATATTGATCTGTCAGCTGCCCCGGAAGAAGGAAAGGCTGCAGAACAGGCCAGTGCGCGAGACGCTTTGATCGACGCCCATCAAAAAGTTGAAAAGGCTGAAATGGCTGCGGAGGAAGCTTCCAAAATCATGGAGAAAAAACTGGATGAGTTTCGTCGGGCCATTACTGAGTCAGAAGATGAATCATTCATATCCAAGCTGAATAATGAGCTTTCTGACGCAAAAAATGAAGCCGTAAAGGCTGCCCGAAAAGCAGCCAAGGCTGCTGTCAAGGCAGATGACCTTGAAAAAAGGGCGGAAGGGTTGGGCATCGAGATGCAGGACATCGATTCAAAGTCATCGAAAAAGTAGCTTCGAGCTTCAGAACATAAATGTTTTAATCAACCCAAGTACCCACTTTTTTGGGGAAGGTTCAACTTATTCTATTTTATTTATACTAAAGAATGATTGTTCGGTAAAATTACACTAAGTCTTTGACATTTTGTTTTATTAATCCGCATGCTTTATTTTTTTTAAACAGAAATTATTTTCATTGGAGAAATGCCTTGAAAACCAAAGTTGATAACCTTCAACCCTTTTTACCACCAGTATCAAAAATTTTTGGGAATGACAAAATAACCTTGATTGACCGCCTTCGCAAATGGCCACTTTATGAACAAGGTAGCGATGAAAGATCTTTAGAAATAGAGCATTGGTTGTCAGAAGTAAGACAGCGAGAAAGTAGTTGCAAACCTATTCGTGTGTTGTTTGTCCATGGCCAATTGCCTGGAGAGACTGGATCTGGGGTCTACACGCAACAAATAACTGCTGAAGCTATTCGTCAAGGCATCGACCTATACGTTCTTTCGGCGGCTTACCGCCCTTTGACCTCCTTCGATATCCCAGGCGTACATGATGAACGAATTTTCACTTGCTTGTTTACACATAAAGGAAAAACACCACATAAAGGTGCTGTAAAAACACCAATCTCCGGTATGTCACTAGTAATGCCATATCCGGTCGTCTCTTATCGTAGCCGCACCGAAGCTGAATTAATTGATTTATTGACTATATTCGGCAATAATATCGGTGAATTGGTTTTCAGGCTGAACCCCAACGTGATTCATGTAAACCATTTGTGGTTCTTGAGCGGACTATCGCGGTTGGTCGCCCCTTGGATTCCCCTCGTTGCATCAGCACATGGAACTGCCAACAAGCTCATTCTAGATGCACCCCATTTTCGTAAGTTGATAGTGCCTTGTGTTTCCAGTGCCGATCATGTTTGCGCCATCTCTCCAGAATCAGTTTTGGAATGTAAGGATATGTTTGAAATCACAAAGGACCGAATATCCCTTGAAGGTTACGGTTTTGAACCGGAATTATTTTATTTCAGCCAGGTTGATCGTTTCAAGGTCATAAAGGAAACAATGCATCATAACTTCGGGCCTACTGATTATCTTGCCGTTTCAGTTGGTAAATTTGTTGACTGGAAGGGATTTAAGGAATTTACGATGGCCATCGGTCAATTGCGAAAGTGGGGCTATAACATCGGAGGAGTAATTGTCGGAGAAGGAGATCTTGAAAGCCGGTTGGATTTAGAGACTTTTATCAAAGAAAATGGCCTTAGGGATCACATACTTTTACCTGGAAAAGTTAACCGAGCCATTTTACCGGGGATATACCGTGCCGCAGATGTTTTTGTACTTCCCTCCCATACTGAGCCATATGGTCTCGTATTGTTAGAAGCTCTTGCTTGTGGAACCCCCGCAGTTTTTGGAAACGTGGGCGGGCCTCCTTTCTTTGTACCCCAAACATTAAAAGACGAGAACCTTGCAGTTCCGGTTGATCCCATAAAGTTGACCAAACAAGGCGATGCTTTACCAGAGGATCGTGGAGTTTATGCTATAAAACTTGCTGGTGGGATGAAGACGATTCTTGATAAAAAAATCGACTTTAATGATCGTATCCGTATTGCTGACTCTATGAAATCCCTGAGATGGGACAGACTGGTTGAGTCTCTATTGAAGATTTATCACAGACTATCGAAGACATCTATGTCAAAAGTCAAAAGATGATGGTTTTTCATATTCCATCCACTCAGATATTTTCTGAGGGAGGGTCCTCTATTGGTCCCTGTCTTCCTGCCGTTTTATTATATCATCGCTTGCGCTGAAACCTCATTCTGTGATTTGCTCAAATTACCAGACATATAGTTTTTTTCATTTTTTTGTGATTTATATTATAGAGTTTTATCTATAGTCCCGCCTGCAAAAATGCCAAAACTTTGTTATTGCCTTGAGCTTTGTTGGGGAGAATTAAAAGTTTATGCTTGCGGGATTATTGATAGAACTTCGAACTAAAGCGCGGGCCCTCTTGTTGTGTGTTTGCCCCTATGGGTATAATATTGATTCCCTTTAATGTCAGTGGGTTATCGGTGCAACTTGCCGGATAATATGTTCTGTACTGATTCATAA
>CAZTYY010000146.1:0-8123 GCA_964617785.1 uncultured Desulfobacterales bacterium
ACAATACCGGATGAGATAATATCGGAAAGGACATTTCCAGCACCCACAGACGGGAGTTGATTCACATCTCCCACAAGAATAAGGGTGGCTTTCTTGGGTATTGCTTTCAGGAGATGGTGCATCAGGATAGTATCAATCATGGATGCCTCATCCACAATTAAGAGGTCGCATGGCAGGGGGTGCTTCTCACTTTTCTGGAAACCACCCCTTGCAAGGCTGTATTCCAGCAGCCTGTGAATAGTTTTTGCTTCATGGCCCGTGGCTTCGCTCATCTTTTTTGCGGCCCGGCCGGTTGGTGCAGCAAGCATGATACCAATACGAAGCTTTTCAATATTAAACCGAAGTTTCTCAAAAATTTTAAGCACCGCGCTGATAATAGTTGTTTTTCCGGTTCCAGGTCCTCCAGTGATGACCATGACCTTACTTTCAATGGCGGTTTTCACAGCATCTGTTTGTTTTTCTGCAAGACGGATGGCAAGTTCCCCCTGAACCCATTCCATTGCTTTTTGTATATTGATTTTTCTTATGGATTTGGAAGAGGTTATGAGATCATTTATATTTTTGCTGATATTTGTTTCACAGAAATAAAATTTTTCAAGAAATACGGCCCTGCTGTTTTCTTTTAATTCTTCAAAAGATTCGTTAAAGTATTCTGTGACTATCAATTGATTAGTTTCTAACGATTCAATAGCTGGAAGTATGGCGTCTCTATCCACCTCAAGAATTTCCATGGATTTTGATATAAGCGGTTCATATGGATAGTATGTGTGTCCTTCATCTGCGAGTTGATGAAGGACATAAATTATGCCTGCTTCAAGCCTTATTTGGGAATCCTTTGAAAAACCGAGTTTTTGTGCAATATTGTCTGCAGTCACAAAGCCTATGCCGAAGATATCCATGGCAAGGCGAAAAGGGTTTTCTTTTAGAATCTTGATCGATTGTTTGCCGTATTCTTTAAATATTTTAGCTGCATATCCTGAACTTACTCCGTGGGTGTTTAAAAAAATCATTACATCGCGTATTTCTTTCTGCGCCTCCCAGGCACCTTGAATCATTTCGATACGCTTTTTCCCGATTCCTTTGATTCTTTTAAGGCTGTCAAGGCTGTTTTCAATTATATCCAGGGCGTTTTCTCCGAATTTCTTTACTATTCGTTTTGCCATTACCGGGCCTATTCCCTTAATGAGGCCGGAACCCAGATATTTCTGGATGCCATAGACAGTTCCGGGTACTTCTGTTGTGTAGCTTTCTACATTGAACTGTTTTCCGAATTTTGGATGATTTTTCCATTCTCCTTTCATCTTAAGAATTTCACCAGGACATAGAGCCATGAAAATACCTATAATCACGACAAGATTCCGTTCGCCTCTGACTTTTGCTTTGGCAACTGTGTAGCCGTTTTCTTCATTAATATAAGTTATTCTTTCAATCTGTCCTCTTAGATCTTTCAGCATATTTCTGTTTCCTGCAATCTTGTGCCCATGTCAGCTTTCAATGCAATTATGAGAATGCCGTCTGTATGGTTGACAACATCTTGTATTGTCCTATATTAATACAATGATAAAGACAAGATGGATAAACTAGGCTTTTACTAGGCTAACAATTTTATTTATATCAATAAAAAAAGGAAGCTGATTATGGCAGAAGGAATTTTTGAAATAGATGACAGCAGCTTTGAGGCTGAGGTACTGCAGTCTGACAAACCTGTCCTTGTAGATTTTTGGGCTCCATGGTGTGGTCCGTGCAGGGCGATTGCCCCCATGCTTGAAGAGATCGCCGGATCGTTCGGAGACAAAATAAAAATCATGAAGTGCAATGTGGATGATAATCCTGCAACGCCCGGTAAATACGAGATAAGATCGATTCCCACATTATTATTTTTCAAGGATGGAAAGGTCGTGGAGCAGGTAATAGGTATTACCGCCAAGTCCAACCTTGAGGATGCCATTAACAAATTGCTATAAAACTTATGAAAAAAATAATACTGACAGGATGCCTAATCTTATCAATCGTCTGTTCCGGATGTGCTTGGTTTGAACCTGAAAAGGAGAAATCGGCAAAAGAGCTTAATGACGAAGGCTTGGAATATTTCGAAGATGGGCGATATACTAATGCTATAGAATCATTTGAGAAACTGAGAGACTGGTACCCTTTCAGCGAATATGCAACAGCTGCTGAGCTGAAAATTGCGGACACCCATTATTTTATTGAAGAGTATGAAGAAGCTGTATCTGCATATAGGGATTTTGAAGAACTCCATCCGACGAATGAGAAAACACCTTATGCTGTTTATCAGATCGGACGATGTTATTTTGTCCAGGTGGATACAATAGATCGTGACCAAACGGCGGCACAAAAAGCATCCAATTCATTTGAAAGCTTTATTAAAAACTATCCGGACAATGTCGATGTTCCACAGGCAAGGGAAAATATAACAAAATGCCTGCAGAGTATTGTGGGTCACGAGTTGTATGTGGGACGTTATTATTTTAAAGCCGATCAATACAAAGCCGCACTTCAGCGTTTCCATAATGTTATCAAGGATTATCCGGATGTGGGTTATCACAAGGAAGCCCTGGAGTATATCCCGCTTTGCCGGAAGGAAATCGCCAGAGAAGCTGCGGAAAAAGCTGCGGACCAGGAAGTGGACCAGGAAGTGGACCAGGAAGTGGACCAGGAAACGAGCCAAGAAGCGGATCATAAAGAGAATCAGGACGCGGAATAAAAGCTTTACATATGAAAAATTATATTGTACAGAATCAAATTTGATTTATTCGTAATATAAAAAATGTATACAGGAGAATAAAAATGTCCAGGATGTGCGAAATATGTGGCAAGAAACCGTTGGTAGGAAACAATGTGAGCCACGCGCATAATGTAACAAAACGCAGGTTTAATCCTAATCTTCAGAAGGTGAGAAGTAAGTTGGCCAATGGTAGAGTAAAAAAAATAGACGTGTGTACTTCCTGCATTAAGTCAGGGTTTGTTGTCAAAGCCCCTTAGGCATTAATCCTTTTAACGTCGTGGACATGTTTTATTTTTTTAAGGGATGATAGAATGCTTTTAAGATGTGTGGTTCCTTCCACGGCAATCGTAAAATAGGTGTCAACAAGATGGCCTTCATGTGTTTCCGTATGCGCCTCTATTATGTTTGCTCTGCATTTGCTGATGTTTGATGTAATATCAGCAAGCAACCCGAAGCGATCAGAGGAGCTAATCAGTATTCGAACCGGAAAAGTATCTGAGTGGTCCATATTCCATGCAACATCAATCTGTCTTTCAGAAGAGATTTTTAGGGCATTAACACAGTTCTTACGATGAATGGTCACACCCTGCCCGCGTGTAATATAACCGGTTATAAGGTCTCCCGGAACCGGCTGGCAGCATTTTCCGAATTTGACAAGTACATCATCCACGCCCTTTACGATCACACCGTCTTCAGGCTTTTTCTTTTTGACGCGTCCGATCAGTTTATTGATGATCGAGTTGTCTTTTTTTTCGTCTTCTTCTTTGGGAATAGTTTTTTTTACAACCTGCAAAGGGGTAATTTTACCGTATCCGACAGATGCTATCAAGTCGTCGGTTGTTTTAAATCCAAAGTTTTCGACAATATTTTGTATTTCTTCTGATTTGATCGCCGTATTAAAGTTAAGGCGTTGTTTACGAAAAGCCTTTTCACACATCTCCCTGCCAAGGGTTAAGCTTCTTCCTTTTTCCTGTGTTTTTATCCACTGCCTTATTCGGGAGCGAGCCTTTACGGTTTTTACAAAATTCAACCAGTCCTTGCTGGGATTATGCCCCTTTGATGTAATGACTTCAACACTGTCACCGGTCTTCAGTTCGTACTGAAGCGGCACTATTCTGCCGTTTACCCGTGAACCCGTACACTGGTGCCCGACTTCTGAGTGAATCAGATAAGCGAAATCGACTGGAGTGGCACCTTTGGGCATGGTCTTGATTTCACCCTGGGGAGTAAAAATATATACTTCGTCAGGAAAAAGGTCTATTCTGACATTTTCGAGGAATTCATCGGGATCACGGAAGTCTTCCTGGTTTTCCACCAGATCCTGAATCCATGCAAACGTTTTGCCGATTTCTTTATCGTAACTTTTTCCTTCCTTGTAACTCCAGTGGGCTGCGATGCCGGATTTTGCAACCAGTTCCATTTCCTTGGTTCTGATCTGGATTTCGATGCGTTCTCCGAACGGGCCGATAACGGTTGTGTGGAGGGATTGATACATATTCGGTTTAGGAATACCTATATAGTCCTTGAATTTTTTAGCGATAGGCTTCCACAGGGAATGGACAGCGCCCAGGGTTTCATAACACTGGGATATTGTGTCGAGAAGAATTCTGAATGCAATGATGTCATACACTTCTTTGAAATCGAGCTTCTGGGAGATCATTTTCTGATAGATACTGTAATATTGTTTGTATCTGCCGCTGACCTGGCATTCGAGACCCGCCTCATTCATTTTATGCGTGATATATGATTGTACGGTATCTATATATTCTTCACGCTCTTTTTCTCCCTTGCTGACAAGGCTCTTAATTTTTGAATATTCTTCAAGGTTGGTATATTTGAAGGCAATATCTTCAAGCTCTTGCTTTATCCAGTAGATACCCAGTCGCGAAGCGATGGGGGCATAAATATCGATTGTTTCCTGTGATACATCAATTTTCTTTTGTTCGGTTTTATGAAAATGAAGTGTTCGCATGTTATGAAGCCGATCAGCAAGTTTAATCATAATAACCCGGATATCATCGGCCATTGCAAGGATCATTTTTCGTATACTTTCAGCCTGGCGTTCCTGGGAGCTTTCGAAGGTGAGAGTGCTGAGCTTGGTCACACCGGAAACAATATGCGCCACTTCCTTCCCGAAAATTTCCGTTATTTCTTCAATATTTGAATGTGTATCTTCCACCACATCATGCAAAAGTCCAGCGGCAACGCTGATACTGTCTAACTTCATCTCCGATAAAATACCGGCGACTTCTAAAGGATGTGACAGGTAGGGTTCTCCGGATAGCCTAACCTGGCCCGCGTGAACTCTGGCTGAATAAATATAGGCCCGGTCAATAATATCAAGGTCCGCTTCAGGATGGTATTGTGCTACCCTGTCTAATATGTCGTTGATCCTGATCATCTGTTTTATGTTTTAATATGACTTTGCGTATACAACCCTTTTGCTGCTTTCATTTCCGCAGCAGATGCATTTGCCTTTTTCGTTTTCATTGTTGTCAAACGGAATACAGCGAATCGTTACCATCAGATCTTCTTTAATCTTTTCTTCGCACTTTTCAGATCCACACCAGTGAGACATTGCAAACCCGCCGTGAATTTCAGGTTTTTCTTTGTTTTGGGGAGTGAAAAATTGATAAAAGTTTCCCTTGTCATCGATTGTTACGGTATTGTCCTTTCTGAAAGAAAGCGCATGGTTGAAGAGGTTATTTTGTATTTCATCCAGGATACCGGTTATATTTGAAACAAATTTATCTCGTTTGACGGATGTTTTTTCTCTATGCGGTTTGTCCCGGCGCGCCATAAAAACAGAATTTTCCGCCATGTCCCTTGGGCCGATCTCCGCTCTTATGGGTATCCCTTTTTTAATCCATTCCCATCCCCTGGCGCCACCTATATCCCTATCATCGATTTCAACAGATATTTTACGGCCGGCATAGGATATTTCTTTTAATTCCCGTGCAAGGCTTTCACAATGTTCCATAACATTTTGCCGGTCCGCATCTTTTCTGATTATAGGAAGGAGGACAACCTGGGAAGAGGCGATTTTCGGTGGAAGCACTATGCCGTCATCATCCCCGTGGCACATTATCAGGCCGCCGATAAGCCTGGTCGAAACACCCCACGAAGTGGTCCATGCATATTCTTCCTGTTCTTTGTCGGATTGAAACCTTATGTCAGATGCTTTTGCAAAGTTTTGGCCCAGAAAATGGGATGTGCCTGCCTGCAAAGCCTTTCTGTCCTGCATCATCGCTTCGATACATAGGGTGTCTACTGCACCGGGGAATCTTTCCGATGCTGATTTTTCACCTTTGATAACCGGCATGGCCATATAATTTTCAGCAAACTCTGTATAAACATCGAGCATCATTTTTGTACGTGAAACAGCTTCTTCTTTTGTCGCATGGGCTGTGTGGCCTTCCTGCCAGAGGAACTCACTTGTTCGTAAAAATGTTCGGGTGCGCATTTCCCATCGTACAACGTTGGCCCACTGGTTAATGAGTACCGGAAGGTCTCTGTAACTTTTAATCCATTTTGAAAACGAGTCACCAATGATAGTTTCAGAAGTAGGCCTGATGACCAGGGGTTCGGTCAACTCTCCTGCCGGCACTAGCTTTCCGTTTTCTCCCTGTTCAAGTCTGTGATGGGTTACAACTGCGCATTCTTTTGCAAATCCTTCAACATGCTCGGCTTCTTTTTCGAGAAAGCTTAAAGGAATAAAGAGTGGAAAGTAAGCATTTTTAACGCCAGTCTCTTTAAACATGGCATTAAGGGTTTGCGTGATATTTTCCCAGATGGCATATCCCCAGGGTTTGATAACCATACATCCCCTGACAGGAGATTTTTCGGCCAGGTCAGAAGCTTTAATCACCTGCTGGTACCACTCAGGATAGTCCTCGTCTCTAGCAGGTTGAATAGCTGCTGTAATCTGTTTTGCCATAATTCGCCTCCGCGCCTCCGTTCTGAATTTAATTCAATTTTTCCACTTCCTCAAGCAGAATATCAACAAGTTCATCCTGTGGAATTTTTCTTTCTACTTTACCTTTTTTAAAAAGGATCCCGACTCCATCCCCACCGGCTATACCGATATCAGCCTCTTTTGCTTCTCCAGGTCCATTCACGACACAACCCATAATTGCCACTTTCACAGTTTTTTTGCTTGTTAAAAGCGCTTTCTCAACTCTCTCTGCGATATCGAACAGATTTATGTTGCATCGTCCACATGTCGGGCATGAAATGATTTCAGGCCCTCGTTGTCTTATTCCAAGGGCTTTGAGGATTTCAAATCCAACCCTTATTTCTTCTGCCGGGTCACGCGTGAGGGAAACCCTGATGGTGTCTCCGATACCTTCTGAAAGGAGCATGCCGATACCGAGTGATGATTTTACTATTCCGGTATATAGACCACCTGCTTCAGTAACACCGACGTGCAGAGGGATATCGGTTTTTTCGGAAAGCCGGCGGTATGCTTTAACAGTCCTTCGAACATCTGACGCTTTGATGGATATCTTCAAATTGTAAAAACCAAAGGACTCTATTAAATCTATATTTCTTAGTGCGCTTTCAACCATGGCGTCAGCAGATGGTCTGCCATGCTTTGCCAGGATGTCTTTTTCAAGAGAGCCGGAGTTGACGCCGATCCTGATTGCAATGTTATTTTTCCCGGCGCGTTCGACAACTGCCCGGACTTTTTCACTGCCGCCTATATTTCCGGGATTGATCCTTAGAGCGTCGGCACCGGCATCTGCGGCTGCCAAGGCGAGTCGATAGTCAAAATGGATGTCGGCTATCAGCGGGATTGATATTTGTTCTTTTATGGCAGATATTGCTTCCACCGCTTCTTTGTCCGGTACAGCTACTCTGATTATTTCACAACCGGCTTCTTCAAGACGCTTGATCTGTGAAACCGTGGCCTCAACATCATGCGTATATGTATTTGTCATGGACTGAACGGTAACAGGTGCCGCCCCTCCGATCAGGACATTTCCGATGGATATCTGCCGGGTTATTTTTCTGGTGATAAAAGAGTTCATTTATGGTATATAATAAGCATTGATATTAATCACATATGAAACCGATGCAAAACAAATCTTAACATATTCCATAACAGCGTGTCCATCAAAGTTTTACTATATTTTTAACAGACTTTAATTTCTTTACATTTTAAGTGTGACAATCTCGTAAAAAGTCAATTATGAGATCCCGGGTTTCATTGCTCAATTGACAATATTTCATCACGAGGGGAGCACCGGCACCCGTTGCCGGTATCAGAAGGACAAAAAACAATGTAAAGAATTTTCAACTTGAATTTTTATTGTTTTGAAAATGAAGTGTCAGAAATTGGCGACCCGTTTTTTTGGAAAAGAGAGATAATGACATA
>CAZTYY010000147.1:0-8001 GCA_964617785.1 uncultured Desulfobacterales bacterium
GAAAAGCCGTCAGGAGTTTTTTTGGTGTCAGGGACCGGCTTACGTTTTCATCATCAGACTCGCGCTCTTCAACAAATGATGCAAATATTGCGGCGAGAAGGGCCGGATCTTTCCTGGGAAACACGTCATGCCTGAAACCTTCAGCAACAAGCAATGGCCGATCAATGCGGAGTTTTGACGTCCATTTTCCGTCTGTCGACAACACATCGTCATTAGTCACATAATCATATTTTTTTAAAAAATTGAGGTGCTGCATAAAATCACGCCAGAGATAATTTGTATCTTCGATAAAAAGGCCCCGGCTCTTTTTCTTTTGATTTTCTGAAAACATGTAAGCGGCAAAGGATTTTTTGAGAAGTTCTTCGATCTGATTTGGTGTATGAGATAATAATAGATTGAGAACCATTGAAAAATTAATTCTTATCTGACTGAATACGTCAGACGGAGCCGACACCATTAGCTTTGAAACAAGCCGGAGATCCATGAATTTTCCAGGAAGCGTCATGGCGAAACCGATATTATCCATTCCCCTTCGTCCTGATCTTCCTGTCATCTGATGGAATTCAGTAGGGTTGAGGGGCTGAAAATTAGTGCCGTTGAATCTGTCGGAATTTAAGATGACAACGGTTCTAGCCGGGAAATCGACACCGGCTGCCACTGTCGAGGTCGCAAAGACAGCATCGAGAAGCCCTTCCGACATCATGGTCTCCACGACAATTTTCCATGCCGGAAGATGGCCACTGTGATGCGCCCCTACACCCAGGTGCTCCAACTGCCACAACTGCCTGTGGTTTTTTAAGTGGGGGCTTTGGTTTATGAGGTTTTCAATCCTCATGCTGAGGCGGGATTTACGCCCGGAATCATTCAAAAGGTTCTCTTCGGTGCACAGATTAAGGGCATTGTTGCAATCTGCCCGAGACTTCATGAAAAAAATTGCCGGCAGAAGATTGTATTTTTTAAGAACCCGTATGATGTCGCCCATGTTCGGCAGTCTGCCCGGTTCAGCCAGTCGCGGCTGGTTTTTACTCTGAATGAACGAGATTACTTTTTTATATAGAACCTGTTTTTTGTCTTTCCCAATGTGGATGGTTAAGGGGAAAAGTGTTCCGGATGGATGAAAAAAAAGAGGATACAGGGGAACAGGTCTGTTCTTTTCTTCAATGATGATGCATTCTTTTTTTCTGATGGATGCCAGCCATTTCGCAATTTTTCCGGCGTTTCCGATAGTTGCCGAGAGCATCAGCATGGGAATTCTTGGTGGGAGATAGATCATTATCTCTTCCCATACAACGCCCCTGTCCTCATCACCAAGGAAATGCGCCTCGTCCAGAATCACAAAGTCGGTTTCAAGGTCTTTACCAAGATGCATGGCATCGTAAAGGTGGTTGCGAAGAATTTCAGTTGTTCCGACAATGACCGGGGCGTTCGGGTTCTCCTTGCGGTCTCCTGTCAGTATGCCGACATTTTCGGATTTGAATCTACCCGAGAGTTTTGCGTATATGTTGTTTGTTAAGGCCTTCAGAGGTGAGGCATACCATGCGCGGCCGCCTTTGCTGTGAATTTTTGCAATGGCCTCTTCGGCAATCCATGTTTTTCCCGCACCTGTAGGAGCAGTTACCAGGCAATCACCCCTTTCTATTGCGTTAAGGGCATCAAGCTGGAACGGATCAGGCCGAAACGGTGCCTTTTCCGGAACTCCGATTTCTGAAAAGATATTTTTCAGTATGGAGTCTGATCCAGGCTTGATCCTTATAGGTTTTTTCAGATGTTTAAAGTTATTATTTTTTGCACGTCTGAAGTCGTGCTTTTTATAATGTTTTTCCATTCAGCTTATAATCTGTTTATGATTTCCTTTACTTCTGTTTTAACATCGGTTACCGTATCATAAGGTGATATTCCCTTTAGGTCAGCTTCTATAAGCGCATCATCATATTTAAGAAAACCTAAGAATTCAAAATCCGGCATGTTCGATTTCAGGAATTCTTCGTCACTTGAAGTGCGAATTTTGTTACCGATTATGGATACTTTATCCAGGCGGATTTCAGAGGCAAGTTTTTTTATATTCATTGCAGTATCAATGCTTCTTCGTCCAGGTTCCACCACCACAAGAAGTCTGTCCACAGCCTGGGCCGTGCCCCTTCCGAGATGTTCGATTCCGGCTTCCATGTCCATCACAACAATCTCGTCTCTGGCAAGCACCACATGGGTTATAAGCGCTTTAAGCATAGTACTTTCAGGACATATGCATCCTGCGCCTCCTTTTTTAACGCCGCCAAGACGCATCAGCTTGATATTTTCAAATTTTTTCGAAAGAGAATCCGGCAGGTCATCCACCTTGGGATTTAATTTAAAAAATCCGCCAATGGTTCCGGCTCTAGCTTCTGTTCTTTCAAAAATAAGGTCTTTCATTTCAGAAATGGGCACTATTTTATCAGCATCAGGTATGCCCAGACCTGAAGCGAGGTTTGCATCAGGGTCTGCATCGATTGCAAGTATGTGTTTTCCCTGGTCGTTCAAGGTGCGTATAAAAAGGGATGAAAAAGTTGTCTTCCCAACACCGCCTTTGCCGCTTACGGCGATTTTCATTTATGTCTCCTTTTATGATGTTTGGTTAAATGAAAAAATATTATCACAAACAAGCATTTTTTACTACATCAGTTTCAAATAATATTATCAATTACCTGTCAAAGGGGCGTATTGACATATTCGTATTCATTGGTTATGATGAGTTGTAAAAAAGCATCTCTCTTTTTTCAAGAATAATTAAAGCCTTACCATACAAAAGCGTCTTATATCATGAAAAAGAAGAAATGGATTATTGTTGGTCTTATCTGCATTGCTTTTTTTGTGATGGCTATGCATGTGCGGACACGAATTTATCAGAATGAGCCGGTTTTTAAAAAAAATATTGAAGCTGAACAAGTTCGGCAGACAAATAATCCTAACGAGGTTATTCTGCATTACCATGACAGGAAACCCTATTATTTCACCTCCCCAAACGGCGTGAACGGATTATGCGCAGAACCTGCCACTGAGGTATTTACTAAGGCCGGGATACCTTTCCGCTGGAAAAGGACACCAGCTAAGCGGCAACTGGAAATTATCAAGCAAAATGACCGTATGGAGTGTGCTGTGGGCTGGTTTAAAAATCCGGAAAGGGAGAAATTTGCGAAATATACCCTTCATATCTACCAGGACAAACCGACTCTTGCACTGGCCCGTGCAGATAATGAACGGGTTTTAAGCCGATTGTCCCTTGAGCAAATATTCACGGATCGAGGGCTCAATCTTTTGAGAAAGGACGGGTATTCTTACGGTAAATTCATTGATGAAAAAATAGTGAAATATAAACCAAGGGACGTGATGACCACTGTAGATAATCTCAGTATGTTGAAAATGACACATTCACTTCGTGCCGATTATTTTTTTATAGCTGAAGAAGAAGCCCAAAATTTGATAACCGAATCACCTTTTGTCCACTCAGACTTTAAATACGTGCATTTTTCAGACATGCCGAAGGGTAATAAACGCTATATTATTTGTACTCGGAAGGTCTCCGATGATATTATTTCAAAACTGAATCAGGCAATCCAAGAGCATCTTCAGGATTAACAGTCACCATTATGTTCAAAAAACGCATAACCATAACAGCCATCGTTATTTGTGTCATTTTATTTTCTGTGTTTGTGCTTTTTTACGAAAAGCGGGCCTATAATAAAGCGAAGATGCAGATTGAAGAACATGCGATGATTATTGCCGACGACCTATGGAATTATAATTACCAGGGGGCTTCAGAGTATTTAGCGCTGGCGGCTGTCTCTCAAAGTTATGAGACATTCGTTATCACTGCGAATAGCGGACAGGTTTTTGCGACAGTCAGTATGTCGCATATCGGAAAGTTTAAGCAATTCCTAATTCAAATGCGCCTGATGCCGCGTGTAAAAATTATGGCCCATGTAACCTATAAAGGCAATATGATAGGATGGATCGAAGCGATATGGATTTCCGATACCTTCTTTTTGCATACATATATTTTTTTTGTATTGATCATGATTATTTCTATTGTTTATCTTTATTTAAGCCTTTTAGAAGAAAAGCACAGGCTTGAAGAAAGGGTTAATGAACGTACAACCGAATTAACAAAAACAAATGAATCATTAAAACAAGAAATTTTCGAGCGCCTTAAAGCCTGGAGTGAAAAAAAAGAACTCGAGCAGGAACTGATTCGATCCAAAAAAATGGAGTCCTTAGGCCTTCTTGCGGGTGGCGTGGCTCATGATTTGAATAATGTTCTGTCCGGCATAGTCAGCTATCCTGATCTTATACTTATGGACTTGCCTAAAACAAGCCCGTTAAGAAGACCTATTTTAACTATCCAGAAATCAGGGCAAAAAGCAGCGTCTATTGTCCAGGATTTGCTGACCCTTGCTCGAAGAGGCGTAATAACCAATGAGCCGGTGAATTTCAATGACCTGTTATCCGAGCACCTGGACTCCCCGGAACATAAGAAACTGCTTTCTTTTCATCCGAATATAATTATAGAAAAAAAAATCGAACCCGGTTTACCCAATATAAAAGGCTCAGCAATTCATTTAAAAACAACCATAATGAACCTGCTGTCGAATGCTGTCGAAGCCCAGCCCCAGGGAGGGACTATCAAAATTTTAACCGCAAGCCGGTATTTGGATAAACCTGTCAAAGGATATGATACGGTCGAAGAAGGAGACTATGTCGTGTTCACCATCGAGGACCAGGGCGAAGGCATCAGCAAATCAGATCTTTACAGGATTTTTGAACCATTTTACACTAAAAAAGTGATGGGACGAAGCGGAACCGGTCTTGGCATGGCGGTTGTCTGGGGAACTGTTCAGGACCACAGTGGATATATCGATATTCAGAGCCATGTAGGCAGAGGGACTACATTTGATCTGTTTTTTCCTATGACACGCGAGCATGTCATAGAGGCCATCGAAGGTGTTTCTGTAAATGATCTCAAAGGAAATAATGAAACTATCCTGGTTGTTGATGATATAGAGGAACAGCGTGAGGTCGTATTAAAAATCTTGAGCGCTTTAAATTATTCGGTTCAAACAGTTGCAAGCGGCGAAGAAGCGTTAGATTTCCTTAAGAATGAAAAAGTTGATTTAGTTATTCTTGATATGATAATGGATCCCGGTATAGACGGGCTTGAAACCTATAGACGCATTCTGCGAATACATCCGAACCAGAAAGCGATTATCACAAGTGGATTTGCCGAGACGGAACGGGTAAGAGAGGCCCTGGCCCTGGGCGTAGGCGAATATATTAAAAAACCGTATATGATTGAAAAAATCGGTGTTGCTGTTAAAAAAGAGTTGGGCCGCGCATGACCAAAAAAGGAGTTACAAAGCCCCTGATTCTCGCACCTGCTGGGGGAAAAGAGTCTTTTCTTGCTGCGATTGCAGCAGGCGCTGATGCTGTATACTGCGGGTTGAAACGGTTTTCCGCAAGAATGGCGGCGGAGAATTTTACGGTTGAGGATCTTGTCCGTTTGTCTGCACTTGCCCGTTCAAAGGGAGTACAAGTTTATATTGCCTTGAATACCCTTATAAAGCCGGATGAAATTGACATGGCAGGAAAACTCCTCGTGAATCTTTCCGGAACAGTGAACCCTGATGCTATTATTATTCAAGATCCGGCATTTATCAGTCTCGCACGGCAGGCAGGATATCAGGGTGAACTTCACCTGTCGACCCTTTCAAACGTTACCTTCCCGAAAGCCCTGAAGCAGATAAAAAAAATTTCAGGCATCACACGCGTTGTCATTCCCAGAGAACTGAATATAGATGAAGTAAAGGCATTTGCAGATGCATGCCCGATCGATATGTCAATTGAAATATTTGTTCATGGAGCTCTTTGTTACGGTGTTTCAGGCCGATGCTACTGGAGCAGCTTTTTGGGCGGCAAAAGCGGTCTGAGAGGCCGTTGTGTGCAGCCATGCCGAAGGGTTTATGATATAAAAGGGGAAAAGAAAAGATACTTTTCCTGCCAGGATCTAAGCCTCGATGTCCTTGTAAAGGTCATTGCCGATGTAAAAAATATTAGTGCTTGGAAAATAGAAGGTCGTAAAAAAGGGCCGCATTATGTGTATTACACTGTCAGAGCATATCGTTTGTTGCGAGACCATGGAAAAGAGCCTGATGCAAAAAAGGAGGCTTTAAATCTGCTTGAGTATGCACTTGGCAGAAAAACCACGCATTATAATTTTCTGCCTCAGAGACCCCAGGTGTCGGTAAAAACAGACGAACAAACCGGTTCAGGGCTTTTTGCGGGCAGAATTAAGGGATCTGAAAAAAATATGTTCCTGATTCCAAGACAACGGCTTTTAACAGGCGACCTCCTGCGCATAGGTTATGAAGATGAGCCCGGACACACCACATATAGGGTCACCCGAGGCGTTCCAAAAAGAGGACGGCTGACAATAAAACTGCCGGGACGCAGGGTGCGCATCGGAGGGTCCCCCGTGTTTATTGTTGACCGCCGCGAAAAAGAACTGAAAGACGCGCTTGAAAACATGCGGCAGGAGCTTGAAAACATTTCGGTTGATTTTCCGGAAATGTCCGAATTTAAGGCGAAACTGAAAAAGCCTGATAAAATAACAGGTAAAATTAAAACACGTCCCGTTGATATGCATGTGGGCAGGACACTTCATAAAAAACAAAACAGGGGCATTTCTGGACTCTGGCTTTCAGATTCGACCGCTGACAGACTGTCTAAATCAGATATCGCAAAATGCTGGTGGTGGCTTCCTCCTGTTGTATGGCCTGAAAACGAGAATGATTTAATAAATCGCATAAAGCTTGTTTCAGACAGGGGAGGGCGATATTTTGTTTTAAACTCCCCCTGGCAGACCGTATTTTTCAACCAAGAAAAGGGGTTGAAGTTGTGGGCAGGCCCGTTCTGTAATGCGGCAAATCCCCTTGCCATTGAACAACTGGCATCCTTTGGTTTTTCAGGTGTCATTGTAAGTCCGGAACTTGGAGAAGACGATTATCCAAGGCTTGCAAAAGAGAGCGTGCTGCCGGTTGGCATCGTTCTTTCAGGGAACTGGCCCCTATGCATATCAAGAACCATTGCACCGGATTTAAAAATTGGTAACCTGTTTTCAAGTCCTCGGGGTGAACAGGCTTGGGTTGCGCAATACGATTCTGATTACTGGGCTTTTCCCAACTGGAAGCTTGATTTGGAAAAATACCGTTCGGAGCTTGTAAAGGCAGGTTTTTCAATGTTTGTACATTTTGAAGAACCGTTGCCAGGGGACATAAAACTGAAAAAGCGGCCGGGTTTGTGGAATTGGAATTTGAAACTTCTTTAGCCATGGAGGGGATGCATGACTTCCGCAACTGTTTTTTGTGATGCGATTCGGGTGAGCCTGAAAACAGGCCCTGATATTTTTGACATTACTTCAGACCTTGATTGTTTGATTGAAGAATCGAAAATAGTAAACGGGTCAATCACAGCGTCTGTCGTTGGCTCAACAGGATCTTTAACGACCATAGAGTATGAACCTGGTGTTGTGGAAGACCTGAAGCAGGCAATCAGCAGGCAGGCGCCGATTGGTGATGTATACGAACATGAAGAAGCATGGCATGACGGAAACGGCCACAGCCATGTCCAAGCTGCCATGATGGGGCCTTCCATCGTGCTGCCGGTTAGAAAAGGACGCCTCAGCCTCGGCACATGGCAGCAGGTGGTGTTGATTAATCACGACAACAGACCAAGGAACAGAACTGTAGAAGTGACTATAATAGGAACTCAATGGTGACCGGTTTGCCGATAGCGCTTTACTTTTTTTCAATATTTTGATATCAATGACGATAAATTTTGTAGTGGAGAAGATGGTTATTTTTTAACCTATAAAGGTAAAAAAGAATGAAAGAGACAGGTTATTTAAAGGAAAGCGCAGAACTTATAAAAGATTTAATGAGAATACCCATCCTTTCGCCGCTAAAAGAGAGAGAT
>CAZTYY010000148.1:0-7914 GCA_964617785.1 uncultured Desulfobacterales bacterium
ATGGCGTGCGGCCAGGCTTATTATGGACAGGGAAGGAATTGAATAGTAAAGCCGAATTCCTTACCGGACAACCGGTTCGAAGAATTCAATGCCGTGTTCGTAGAAGGTGCCGGTTGAATCTTCGATTTTTCCGGACCGTAAAACTGTTGCTTCAAATACAGAGCAGTAGTTCAAAACTTTTACACAGCTTTTGGAGCCTTTGGTCAGTGGATAGCGTGATTTGATGTACATTCCACCCATGCTGCAGTTGTAAGTTTTTGCATTGCTGAAATCACTGGCTCCAAGTGGTGCATAGACAAGATCCATCTGATCGCCATACCTCTCGAAAATTCTCCTTTCTTTAAATGTTGCCATAACAGTTAACCTCCCGATTGATAAATTTCTTAATCTGTTTTATCGCCACCCAGTCTTTTTCTGTTTTGGACTGATAGTAAGAAATTCAATAGAGACGGTTCTTTTAAACACTATTCCAACATGCGTTGAGAAGAGAAAATTGTCAGCATTGGATTTATTATAAGATAGCAGCGGGAAATTGCAATTCCTATGACATTCCTATTGCAGCACGGCAACGACGAAAAAGTGTGGTATAAAATGAGAAAAGTCTTGCAAGATAGGACAAAAATCCTATGAAATAGGAATTTTTAACGTAAAACCATTTTTAATATTATGACAGAAAATCAGGGTTGGAGTCTAATATGCAGGAATTGTTTTTCAATAAGATTATTTTAGCGGGCACTAAAATATTGGCTCGATTTTTGAATGATGTTTTGAATACTGAATAAAAAAAATGAAACCCGGATGAGATGGTTGAGAATAAAAAATCGAATATGATCAAGGAGGAATCCAATGTACTTTAAAAAGATTTTCATGGAAGATTCAGGTTCTCTGTCTTACATCATAGGCTGTGTTTATGAAGGAACGGCATGTGTTGTAAACCCGAAAAGATATGTCCGGGACTATCTTAATACGGCAAAAGAGTTTGACATGAAGATCACTCATGTTTTTGACACGAGGAAACCTGAAGACAGCTATCTCAATGGAAATATGGAACTTATGCTTCGGACAGGAGCCAAGATACACTATCTGAATAAAGAAGCGTTTCAATTCAACAGGAAAATTGCGGTGGAAGGAGACGTGTTCAATTTCGGGCATGCAAGACTTGAAATAATAGAAAGCCCCTGTCATGATTTATTTGCCGGGACAATACGTGTAACAGACACTTCAAGCGCCGGTGAGCCATGGATAATCCTTGGAAGAGAGAGCCTTTTTGTGGGAGACCTGGCTGATTCTGATCATCGTGCAAGAGACCTGTCCGAAGAGCTTTCATGTTACCTTGATATTCATGAAGAATATAGCAAGCCGTCTTCCATGGTTGAACCGATATGTGAAAATCTGTCGGGGATAGAGAGAGACAACCCTGTTTATGCATCATCTTTTTAGGGTTGGTCAAGGATTTTTTTGATTTCAAAGGACAACCGTTCCATTTTGAATGGTTTTTGAATAAAGCCATCACATCCCCTTGCCAGAATGGATTCAGCATACCCGTCTTTACTATATCCGCTTGAAAGAAGAACCTTGATTTCCGGGCGTAACTCTTTCATTCGGTCAAAAACTTTTCCTCCATCGATGTCAGGCATTATTATATCAAGAATGACCATATCGATTTTATCCATATTTTCCTTAAATTTATCAATAGCATGCCTGCCGCCATGAGCAGTTATCACATCATATCCCATTTCCTCTATCAGTAATTTGCCGATGGAAATAACGGTATTTTCATCATCTACCAGAAGTATGGTTCCGGTACCGATTTCAAGATTCTCATACGAGGCCTTGATGGGTATAATTGCTTTATCAGAGGCCGGCAAATAAATGTTAAAGGTTGTCCCTTTTCCCTTTTCCGTATCAAAACTGATAAATCCGCCATGCTGTTTTATAACGCCGTAAGCTGTTGAAAGGCCGAGTCCGGTTCCCACGCCTTCTTTTTTTGTCGTAAAAAAGGGCTCAAATATTTTGTTGCTCACTTTTTTATCCATCCCGATACCTGTATCTGTAATCGATACCTTTACGTATTTACCTGCCTCCTTTTCATAAGGCATGACACCTGATTCGCTAAAAACAATATTTTCAGTATGCAGATACAGATCCCCGCGTTCAAACATGGCATGCCTGGAGTTAATATAGAAATTGATCAGAACCAGTTCGATCTGGCCGACATCAACTTCAACAGTCCATATATTTTTTTGTAAATATTTGTGGATTTTAATTTCTTTACAAGTGTGATCAAGCATAAGCGACGTACTGTCAACAATCTCATTTATGTCAACCGGTTTAAAAGAATAATCACTGGCCCTGGCAAAACTTAATAACTGCCTTGTGAGGTTCGAACCGCTTTCTATGCTCCGTTCGATATTATTAATTTCCTCCATATGCGGACCACAGAAATTTTTATCCAGCATGAGATAGGATATGTTACCCTGTATGACTTGCAGAAGGTTGTTAAAATTGTGAGCCACCCCACCTGCCAGAGTGCCGATCGCCTCCATTTTTTTGGAAAGCTGAGACTGCTCTTCGAGTTTTCTCGAGAAGGATATGTCCCTCATGAAATAGATTGCTGCCGCCCCCCCTTTCCACTGAATTGAGGTTTTGTGCATTTCCACCCACAGCTCGTCTTTATCAGAGTTGGCAAGGCGGAATGTATAGGCATGGTTGGATTGTTTTTTCTGTATTTCATCGGTTAAGATATCTGCCAGATATTGTTGATCTTCGCTATGGATAAAGTCTGTGAAAGGAGTTGTTGAAAGATCGATTGAGATAGGTTTGCCAATATCTTTGGTTTTCGGGTTGGAAAATGCAATCTCTTCATCCTGAATAATAAATATGGCATCGTTTGCATTTTCGATAAGAAGTCGATATTGTTTTTCAGATCCCCTTATTTCTTCAAGTTTTTTTTCTGTCAGGCGCAATTTTTTTTCAAGATCGCTGATACGCTGCGCCGATATTTCATTGACCGATTTTCCTCTCATTAAAACCTCCGAAAAAAAGCAAATTTATACATTCGCATAGATTGTTTTTTGAATTGTATTATTTTATAGTTCCTTAAACTTTTAATCAATCTTATACGGATTGTCAATTTGACTTAGATTGCTCGGAGTATCAAATGGAATTTTTTTTATGTGTTATCGGTATGGTAATGATCATTGAGGGATTGCCATACTTTGCCTTTCCGGAAAGGATAAAGTCATGGCTGGAAAAAATTAATGAAATTCCTGACAGGGCGTTGCGGGGGTTCGGATTTGTGCTGATGCTTACAGGGTTTTTGCTGGTATATCTTGGAAGGACATCATGACAAATGTATAAGCTGTCTGACTATGACTATATCCTTCCTGAGGCTTTTATCGCTCAATCTCCTGAGGTTGACCGTGAAAGATCCAGACTCTTGGAGCTTGACAGAAAGACCAGCAATGTTGATCATCATATTTTTTGTGATATAGCGGATCTCTTATCCTGTGATGACTTGCTTGTTTTAAACAATACCGAAGTTGTTCCCGGCAGGCTTTTTGGTCATAAAGAAACCGGCGGCAAAGTAGAAGTGTTGATCCTCGATTATCCTGATGGAGAACAAAGGGTTAAGGCTGGGGGTGATTTTGAGTGTACATGCCTCATTAAGGCGTCAAAACGTCCCAAAGTCGGAACAGTTATTATTTTCGATGAAAGGCTTACCGGGCAAGTCACAGGTTTTCAAGACAGCCTTTTTTCTATCAGGTTTAAATGCAAAGATAACTTTGACCAGGTTCTTAATAAAATAGGAAAAATTCCTCTTCCGCCTTATATTAGGCGCGAAGGTGAAAATGCGCCGTGTAATGACAAAGAAAAATATCAGACAGTTTATGCAACTCAGAAAGGTGCAATCGCAGCGCCCACTGCCGGACTCCATTTCTCAAAAAAACTTCTTGAAAAACTGAAGAATAAAGGTATATCGACAGTTGAAATTACACTTCATGTTGGTTACGGCACATTTCTGCCTGTTAGAAGCAATGATATCAGAAGGCATAGGATGCATTCCGAGCATTTTTCTGTTCCTGAAGAAACGGCCAGGGCGGTTAACACTGCGCGAAAAGAAGGTCGGCGCGTGATAGCCGTAGGTACGACAAGTGTCAGGACGCTCGAATATGCAGCAGATGATAATGGAAATCTGCTTTCCGGGACCGGCAAGTGCGACCTGTTTATCTGTCCGGGATATGAATTTAAAATTATTGATGCAATGATTACTAATTTTCATCTTCCCAAATCGACACTTTTAATGCTTGTTTCAGCATTTGCCGGGCGTGAGAAAGTGCTTGCGGCATATCAGGATGCAATAAATGAGAGATATCGGTTTTACAGTTATGGGGATGCAATGCTAATAACTTAAAATGAATACTTTTACAATTGTCCAAAAATTTGAAGATACACGTGCGCGTGCCGGTGTGCTTGAGACAGCACACGGCCTTGTCGAAACACCCATCTTTATGCCTGTGGGAACACTTGGGAGTGTAAAGTCACTTTCACCTGAGGACCTTATTGCCTGCGGTGCCCAAATTATTCTGGGTAATACATACCACTTATACTTGAGGCCTGGATGTGAAGTGATTGATCTGTTTTCGGGTTTGCACGGATTTATGAACTGGGACAAGCCTATTCTGACAGACAGCGGAGGCTTCCAGGTATTTTCACTTGCAAAACTCTCAAAAATTACAGAAGAGGGTTACGCCTTCCAGTCACATATTGATGGTTCGAAACATTTATTAACGCCTGAAAAAGCGGTTGAAATACAGTGCTGTCTGGGGTCGGATATTATGATGTGCCTTGACCAGTGCATTCAGTATCCAGCGGAAGAAAAAGAGGCCAAAGAGGCACTTTTACTGACAACCCGGTGGGCAAAACGAAGTAAACAGGCCTGGCAACAGTCTGAATGCGATGACAAGTTACTGTTCGGGATAATTCAAGGGGGGATGTTTAAAGACTTAAGAAAAGCTTCGACAGACGCCCTTGTTGAGATTGATTTTCCAGGTTATGCGATTGGCGGGCTCAGCGTTGGAGAATCCAAGGATATTATGCTGGACATTGCCGAGTATACGATTCCGCTTTTACCCGATGACAAACCGAAATATGTGATGGGCGTCGGCACCCCTGAGGATCTTGTTGAGCTTGTTTCGCTTGGCGCAGATATGTTCGACTGTGTAATGCCCACAAGAAATGCAAGAAACGGCCAGTTGTTTACAAGTTTCGGCACTGTTAATATCTGTAACTCAAGATACAGAACCGATACCGGACCGATAGAGGAAAATTGCGAGTGTTATACGTGCAGGAATTATTCTGCTGCCTATCTTAGACATCTTTATACTGCAAAAGAACTTCTTGCTTACAGACTCAATACAATACATAATATTCATTTTTATATGCGTCTTGTAAAAAAAATGAGGATTGCAATCCAAAACAAAACGTTTAATGATTTTAAACAAGAATTTTACAGGAAAAGGATGAAAAAATTATGAAAGAGAAAATACAGAAAGTTATAGACAAATTAAGGCCGATGCTTCAGGCTGACGGAGGGGATGTAGAATTTGTGGATGTTGAAGATGGAGTAGTAAAGGTTCGTCTGCAAGGAGCCTGTGCCGGTTGCCCCATGTCCCAGATGACCCTTAAAAACGGAATCGAGAAAATGATGAAACAGGAAATACCCGAAGTTAAGTCTGTAGAAAATATCGGATAACCGGAGACATAAATGACTATTTCAAAAAAAGTCGAGATTATTTTATCAAAGTCATCATGGATAAGAAAAATGTTTGAGCAAGGCGCCATGCTAAAGGCGGAGCATGGTCCTGAAAACGTGTATGATTTCAGTCTTGGGAACCCGAATCTTTCTCCCCCGGACAGTTTTCGGAAAACATTGCTTGATATCATTGATAAGCAAGACGGCGTGGGCCATGGATATATGCCGAATACGGGGTATCCCGATGTTCGAAAATCTGTGGCAGACTATCTTTCCAAAGAGCAAAATGCTGAAATTTCTGAAAACCATGTGATCATGACCTGCGGTGCTGCAGGAGGGTTGAATGTGATTCTCAAGGCGATCCTTGATCCCGAAGATGAAGTGATCACACCGGCCCCTTTTTTTGTTGAGTATGGATTTTATGTGGATAATCACGGTGGCAAACTTGTCACTGTTCCTGTAAAAAAGGATTTTGCACTCGATATTGAGGGGATCGCATCCGCTGTAACCGGAAAGACAAAAGCGGTGTTGATCAACTCTCCGAACAATCCTACCGGACGGATTTATGATAAGGAAAGCCTGGAGGCGCTTGGTAACATGCTGACGGAAAAAGGAAAGGCGCTTGGAAAGACAATATATCTGATTTCCGATGAGCCTTACCGGAAAATTGTATATGATGGCGCCTATGTACCGGAAATATTTCCAGTATATAAAGACAGCATAATTGTTGCCTCATACTCAAAAGATTTGTCGATTGCAGGTGAACGGATCGGATTTATCACAGTAAATCCATCGGCTTCTTCCAAAGATGCGCTTCTTGCCGGTATGGCCCTGGCAAACAGGATTTTAGGATTTGTGAATGCACCGGCATTGATGCAGCGGGTGGTTTCAAATCTTCAGGGCGTCAGCGTAGATATATCCACGTATACAAGAAACAGAGATCTTTTATGTGACGGACTGGCTGATTGCGGATATGAATTTATTAAGCCTGCCGGAGCATTTTACCTTTTTCCAAAGTCTCCGATTTCAGATGACGTTAAATTTGTCCAGGAACTTCAGAAAGAGTTGATTCTTACGGTCCCGGGAAGCGGTTTTGGAGGACCGGGACACTTCAGGATTGCATTTTGTGTTCAAGATTCAGTGATCATCGGCGCCATGCCGGGGTTTAAAAAAGTTATGGAAAAGATAAAGGGGATGTAGATGAAGATAGTAAAGATAGATCATCTTGGTATTGCAGTAAATAGTATTGATGAGGGGAAAAATTTTTTTTCAGATATACTCGGTCTTAAGTTTGAAGGTTCTGAAACTGTTAAGGAGCAAAAAGTGACTACCGCGTTTTTTCCAGTGGGAGATAGCGAGGTTGAGCTCCTTGAATCCACAGCACCAGATGGCCCGGTGGCAAAATATATTGAGAAAAAGGGCGAAGGCATTCAGCATATTGCTTTCAGGGTTGAGAATATAGAGGACGCACTTTCCGAGTTAAAGGAAAAAGGGGTTCGTCTCATAGATGAAAAACCGAGAAAGGGAGCGGGTGGAGCAAAAATTGCGTTCCTGCATCCCAAATCGACACACGGCGTGCTTGTTGAATTGTGTGAGAGATAGAAATGCAAAAGCCAAGATTCGATTTTGTATTTTTGCAAATGAGCTTCTATTTTCCCTTACATATCGGATATGGAAATTCACGCTTTTGGATTATGAGAATCAAGGTCGATTTCAACGATAGCTCAAAACCATACGGAGGCTGAATTTCATTGAGCTCTTCGAATGAGATCACCATTTATAATTCTGATTTTGATTTGTAATATATTAATCAGAGCGCAACCTCTATAATCGGTGTATTTAGGCTTAAAACGTCAAAAGAGTTGGGGTCTGGCAATAAAAAAGACAGGGTGGATTTCCATTCCCTGCTTTTTTACAATACATGTTCAGAGGAGGATACAAATATTGTTTCAGCATAGATAATCAATTCAAAAGTAATTATCTCATATACCGTTATCAATCAGAAAAGAATCCAGTAAGAAGCTTCCCATAGTCACCATTTAAAATTACATAACTGTCAAGTGCTTTGCCGCCAACCCATGCAGCAGATGTGACCATGGCATCAACAGTGTCCGCATCGTTCTCTTTTTGGATATCTTCTATTATATCTATCTCGACTT
>CAZTYY010000149.1:0-7857 GCA_964617785.1 uncultured Desulfobacterales bacterium
TTGCCTTTTTCCCAGGTTTGAAATTTAGTCTTGACGAAAGGGCTGCGACCGTGTGTTTTATAGCTGGTTGATATTGCAGAAATAAGACAGAAACTTTTCGGAAAATCACTGTGAGACATTATTTTTTTCAAATCATTTTTCGATTGCTGATCCTGATGCTTTTGCTCGCCGTTATTCCGGTCGGGGCAGAAGAGTTTGTATTAGCAACTGAAGGAGCGACTCCTCAAGGGCTGACAGGACGACCGAACAGCTTGCTTGCACAAAAGACACTGTTGCGTCGAAACGATCCGCTGGTATTGCCCGGTGATCTTCTGCCTCGATTTGATGGCGTGAGAATTGAAAATTTACGGCTTTTTGCCTACAACGGAAGTCAATTTGCCGTCATCCCTTTTCAGATAGATGAGAGAGACCCGGAAGGTGAATTTGTATTTACAGGCGGCCAGGCGGCTGGTACGGATGTGGATAAGGGGCACTTTGATTACAATGACGAGGTTGTGTTTCTTGCCAAAGATGTCGGCGGGCAGGTATCAAAATCAGAGTGGGCAGAACTCGGTGACAGAGGCTCTGAGATTATAATCATTGATCCAAAGGATGACTCCCGGAAAGGATGGGTCTATCTCATCCACTTTCCTGAAAGTCCGCCACCCCTTTCTCATAAAGATTATGTCAAATATACTCCGGGCAAAGAGATTGTCCAAAGCGACTATTACACCCTGAAGTACATGAAGGGGTCTCCCTTTTACATGGATATCATTTACTCCAGGGAGGCCGGCGGGAATGGCGAAGACTTTTTTGACAGGGTCAAAGTCCGCCTTTCGGTTGAAGCTTTCTTTCATCTCATCCACATCAACAAGACAGAGGAGGATTTCAAATCATTTGTCATCGGCTGGAAAGACGGTCCGGTGCGTGTGTTGCGCAAGGTGGAGAATTATTTCCGCATATTGTTCAACCTTTCCTCCCCTTCAATCTTTTCCGTCAATGAATATTACGAACGGCTCACATATACTCCGGTTCAACTCACTATCCCTTTTCGGCTCAAGTGGGTGTTCAACACATTCGGCATCAATGGCTGGACCTGGAAAGTATATGGTGATTTTCCCGGATTAAAGGGCGGAATGGCATATACTGATCGAAATCTCGACGGTTTCCGTTTTACAGGGAATCACACTCCTGAATATTTTGAAAAAAACATCGACATGTCCCGCTTTAACTGGGGGTATAACACGAAAGAGGGCGTGGGCACCTGGTTTCCAAACCTCCTGCTTCCTGAAATGTTATACGGAATCGTCACGCTATATGTTGTTGATGATGAAAAATATCTCGACCCGCCTGATGACACGCCGGGTTTAATCGGCGGCGGAATGAAAGGCCGCTGGGAAGAATTCAATCCAGACCTGATGAAGAAGCTGGAGCCGGGAACCTATGAGCTTTCTTTGGACACCTATTTTCCTCACCCGTCAATCAAAATCGAGGAAGTGGATGAGTGGCTTCAGATCAGGAACTTTCCGCTCTGGGTGGAAGTTGGCGAAACCCAGGGTGAAAACATCCTTTCCGAACCCCAGGATGATAAGGGGACGTACGTTTATAAAGAAAAGCAGGAAGATGATGGCGAGCAAAATTTTTGCGGCGTATTGACCGACACCCGAGGACGAGAACTCCGCCTTCATCGGATCTATTTCTATGCCGGTTCATACCGGGTCACTCCCCGCACGAATATTGTGGGAAGACTTTTTGCTAAAGAAGAATATATTAGTTTAAGCTTCGAGGATATTCGACGCCTTGATCATTGTTTTGAAAAAACAGATCCAATTTCCGAGATGAAGAACCCGATGGTTCAAAAGCTGACCCTAATGGATGGTGAAATAATCGACCTTTTGGGATGTAAACCATGTGGTTTTAGTGGGCGGCTGCCGGACGGAAAAAAAATCTTCCTCTGGGATACCCAGATCCGGTCTATCGTATTCACTGATTAATATAGCTCTTCGGAAAGAAGTATGGCTTCTGCAACATCCCGGATGGATTTTCGGGAGTCCATGCTCCGTTTTTGTATCCACCGGTAAGCCTCATTTGCTTCCACATTGCGTCTTCGCATGACCACTTCTTTTGCCCGCTCCACAAGCTTACGAATCTCAAGCTCCTCTTGAATTACCTTTGTCTTTACCATAAGTTCGGTGTTCATTATTGCCACGGCAGCCTGATTGGCAACCGTGCTGATCATGTTCACTTCTGTCTCTGAAAAACTATGGGGTTTTGCTGTAAAACAGTTGAGCACCCCAATAACTTTTTCATCCCGTACGTGAAGCGGTACACCGACCATGGATACTAGATTCAGCTTTTTCGCCATCTCTTTTTCTTTGAACCGCGGTTCTTTTAAGACGTTTTCCACAACAAAAGGCTTCTTTTGTGTTGCCACAAGACCCACAACTCCTTCGTCCATGTTCAGTGTCCGGTCTTTTATATAATCCCGGTCAATGGTCTGAGTCGCTTTTAACCGGATTTTTATTGGTTTTTGACTTTCGTCGATTAGCCACAGGGAACAAATTTCAACACCGGTCACTTTGGCGGTAACCATCACAATCAGTTTTAGTATATCTTCAAGATACTGTTCCGACGTAATGGCCCGGCTGATTTTCAAAAGGGCTTTAATATATTCTTCATAAGTATCAGAGCTTATTTTTTCCATGGCACGTAACTTGTTTGTTTGGCTATATTAATGCCTAAATCTATTTTATGTCTGCATGATAGTCCTGTAAGGATTTCACCATAGCAGCCCCTTTTCTTCGAGCGCTGATTCCTTTTGCCGTGGCCAGGGCGGCGGCTGTTGTCGTAATATACGGAACCTTATAATTGATTACCGATTTTCGTATATAGGAGTCATCTTCCTGGCTTTCTTTTCCGCTGGGTGTGTTCACCACCAGCTGGATTTCTTTATTTTTAATCGCATCCACAATGTCCGGCCGACCGTATCCAATTTTTTTAATCGGCTCTGAATCTATGCCATTATCGGACAGGAATTTCCAGGTTCCTTCTGTTGCCAACAGCTTAAACCCCTGATCTCTGAACAATCCGGCAGGCTCCAGTATACCAGGTTTATCCCTGTCTGCAATGGTAATCAGCACAGTCCCTTCAAGGGGCAGGGGAAGTTGAACCGCCTCCTGGGCCTTGAAAAAGGCAAGGCCAAACGAATCCGCCATTCCTAACACTTCACCCGTGGAACGCATTTCAGGTCCTAAAATAGGATCGACCTCAGGGAACATGTTGAAAGGGAAAACCGATTCTTTTACACCAAAGTGATTGAAACTGCTGTGCTTCAGTTTAAGATCAGACAGCTTTTTACCCAGTATCACCTGAGTTGCCAACCTGGCCATTGGAATATTGCAGACTTTTGAAACAATGGGAACGGTCCTTGACGCCCGCGGGTTTGCCTCTAAAATATAAACCGTATCATCGGCAATCGCGTATTGAATATTCATCAGGCCTATAACTTTAAGTTCTATGGCAATTTTTTTGGTGTATTCGTTTATGGTTTCAATATGCTTTGCAGGAATGCTGACAGGCGGAATCACACAGGCGGAATCGCCTGAATGAACGCCGGCAAGTTCAATATGCTCCATTACCGCCGGCACAAAAGCATCAGTGCCGTCGGCGATGGCATCTGCTTCTGCCTCTATGGCGTTTTGCAAAAATTTGTCGATAAGGATCGGTCGGTCCGGGGACACGTCAACAGCTACAGCCACATATTGCCTGAGCATTTCTTCATCAAGCACAACCTCCATTGCACGTCCACCAAGCACATAAGAGGGTCTCACCATGAGCGGATACCCGATCTTTTTGGCAACTTGAAGAGCCTCTTCCAGAGAACCGGCCATGCCTGACTCTGGTTGCGGAATGTTCAGATCGCGCATGATTTTTCTGAACCGGTCCCGGTCTTCAGCCAGATCTATGGTTTCAGGAGATGTGCCGAGAATTTTCACACCCTCTGCCTCCAGTTCCGCTGCAATATTAAGAGGCGTCTGCCCACCAAACTGAACAACGACGCCTTCAGGTCTCTCTTTTTTATAAATACTGAGTACATCTTCAACCGTCAGCGGTTCAAAATAAAGCTTGTCGGATGTATCATAGTCCGTGGAAACTGTTTCAGGGTTACAGTTCACCATAATCGATTCATATCCGGCATCTTTTATTGCAAATGCCGCATGCACGCAGCAGTAGTCGAATTCTATTCCCTGTCCGATTCTGTTCGGTCCTCCGCCAAGAACCATTATCTTTTTCGCATCACTCACAGCAACGCTGTTAGGAGCATTATAGGTGGAATAATAATATGCTGCATTCTCAACTCCGCTGACAGGAACCGCTTCCCATGCCTCTGCCAAACCTTTCAAAAGACGTTTTTCGCGAATTTTCTTTTCAGGTACCTCTATAATCTTCGACAGATACTTGTCTGAAAAACCGTCTTTTTTTGCCTGAATCAGAAGGTCATCGGGAAGCGTTTTGCCTTTATATGCAAGGACTTTTTCTTCCAGGTCCACCAGTTCTTTCATTTGTTCGATGAACCATGGCTTGATATGGGTCAATTTATAAAGTGTTTCTATTTCCGCTCCTTTTCTAAGGGCTTCATACATTATGAATTGACGTTCGCTGGTGGGTGTTCCGACAATTGCCATAAGTTCTTCAAGTGTTTTGTCGTTGAAATCCTTGGCAAACCCGAGCCCGTAACGATCAATTTCAAGAGAACGAATCGCTTTCTGGAACGCCTCTTTGTAGTTCTTCCCAAGGCTCATTACCTCGCCGACCGCACGCATCTGTGTTCCGAGCTTGTCCTCAACCCCTTTAAATTTTTCAAATGCCCATCTTGCAAATTTGACAACAACATAGTCTCCGGAAGGAGTGTATTTTTCAAGGGTTCCATCTCTCCAGTATGGTATTTCGTCCATTGTCAATCCGCCGGCAAGAAGCGAAGAGACAAAGGCAATGGGAAAACCGGTGGCTTTTGAGGCAAGGGCTGATGAACGCGAGGTTCTGGGGTTAATTTCAATAACCATAACACGCCCGGTCTTTGGATCATGCGCAAACTGGACGTTTGTTCCGCCTATAACCTCTATGGCTTCAACAATGTCGTATGAATATTTCTGAAGTCGCTTCTGCAGTTCCGGATCGATTGTAAGCATCGGAGCCGTACAGTATGAATCACCGGTATGAACACCCATTGCATCGACATTTTCTATAAAGCATACTGTGATCATCTGATTTTTTGAATCTCTAACCACTTCCAGTTCCAGCTCTTCCCATCCAAGAACCGATTCTTCCACAAGAATCTGATTCACCAGACTCGCGGAAAGGCCTCTTGCGGCAATCACTTTTAAATCTTCAACATTATATACCAGTCCGCCTCCGGTTCCGCCCATGGTATACGCCGGGCGAATAACAACGGGATAGCCAAGCTTCTCAGCAACTTTTTCCGCATCTTCAACTGTATTTACAGCAGAGCTCTTCGGCATCTCAATGCCAAGATGATCCATGGTATTCTTGAAAGCGGTTCTGTCCTCACCGCGTTCAATGGCTTCAATATTAACACCGATGATTTTAACGCCATATTTTTCAAGAACGCCGTTCTTTGCAAGTTCAGATGACAGGTTGAGGCCGGTCTGCCCCCCCAGATTGGGCAACAGGGCATCCGGGCGCTCTTTTTCAATGATTGCGGTCAGGTTTTTCAGATTGAGCGGTTCAATATAAGTGGTATCCGCCGTACCCGGATCGGTCATTATAGTTGCCGGATTTGAGTTGACCAGTACAATTTCATACCCGAGACTCCTTAACGCCTTACACGCCTGGGTTCCTGAATAATCAAACTCACAGGCCTGACCGATTATTATGGGACCTGATCCGATAATCATCACTTTTTTAATGTCATCTCTTCTCGGCATAGAATTCTCCTTTACTTTTCAATGTGTTACACAGCAACTGTCTGAATATGCATTCAGGCTTGCTGATTTTTTTTTTAATTAAACGCTGGATATAATATTTAAAGTTTTTTATCAACATTACTGATGTAAAAACCGAAATAATTAATTTGAAATATTTAAATCTTGCTATTATGATGATGCGAACTTAAATTTTGCATATTAAAAAAAGGAGAAGCTCATGGGTGGTATTTTCGGCAATGCTTCCAAAACAGACTGTGTGAGAGACTTGTTTTATGGAACCGATTATCTTTCACATCTTGGTACCAGAAGAGGCGGAATGGCTGTATTAGACGCCGATAATTTTTCAAGGGCCATTCACAACCTCGAAAATTCATATTTCAGAACAAAATTTGAATCAGATCTGGACGAATTACAAGGTAATAAAGGGATCGGTGTTATCAGCGATACTGAAAGCCAGCCGATTATCGTCAGTTCACATCTCGGTACATTCGGCATCGTAACAGTGTCTAAAATAAATAACATTGATGAACTTTCGAAAATCGCCTTTGACAAAAAGAAACATTTCTCAGAAACCGGCGGGGGCGGCAGAAACCCCACAGAACTGGTTGCAATGCTGATCAGCGAAAAAAACTCATTTAAAGAAGGAATCGAATATGCTCAGGAATGTATCAAGGGTTCCTGTTCCATGCTGTTGCTGACAAAAAAAGGTGTTATCGCTGTAAGGGACAAACTGGGCAGAACACCTATCATCATAGGAAAAAAAGAAGGCGCATATGCAGCATCATCTGAAACATGCGCTTTTCCGAATCTGGGATTTGAGATTGAAACCTACTTGGGTCCCGGTGAAGTTATGCTTTTGACCGCAGAAGGATGTGAACAATTAAAAAAGCCGGGCGATAAAATGCAGATCTGCTCTTTTTTATGGGTCTATTATGGCTATCCTGCTTCAAGCTATGAAGACATTAATGTGGAAATCGTGCGGTACAAATGCGGCAGTGCACTTGCAAAAAACGATGATGTTGACATCGATTTTGTGGCCGGAATTCCCGATTCAGGTATCGGACATGCCATAGGCTATGCAAATGAAAAACAGATCCCATATGCCAGGCCTTTTGTCAAATATACACCCACATGGCCGAGAAGTTTTATGCCTCAAAATCAGAAGGTGCGAGACCTTGTTGCCAAGATGAAACTGATCCCTGTCAAGAATCTTATCAGTGAAAAAAAGATTCTTTTCTGTGAAGATTCGATTGTCAGAGGAACCCAGCTTCAGGACAATGTTCAAATACTTTTCGATTACGGTGCACTGGAAGTTCATATGCGGCCTGCCTGCCCCACACTGATATATCCATGCGAGTTTTTAAATTTTTCAACTTCCCGTTCAACACTCGACCTTGCCGGAAGAAAAGCGATCAAGGAGATTGAAGGGGAAGAAGACAAAAATCTTGATGAATACGCCAAGGCAGGATCAGGGAAAAACCTGGAAATGATAGAATCGATTCGCAAGCGGTTAAAGCTGACATCCCTGAAGTTCCAGAAGATGAATGATCTTGTTGAAGCCATCGGTCTTCCGAAAAACAAGCTGTGTACTCATTGCTGGGACGGGTCAAGTTACTTCTAAATCCAGGTCCGAATAACGACATTGACACCATAAAACAATATAAGCCGCAATCTTAATAGGTTGCGGCATTAAATAAGACCTGCACTCTCAAAAAAAGGTTTTGGGTCAACCAGATGTTTTGCGAACCATTCTCCATGATTGCTTGTGCAATCAATCGAAAAAATGAGTTTTGGTTTTTTTTTAAGCTCCTTTTTAACAAGTTATACAAAAACCTAACCGGGCATTACTGATTAAGAATATGAAAATTAAATGCCGATTTCTTTTTTTATTAATTTTAATTTCCATAAACCAACGATTGCGGCAATAAATGGC
>CAZTYY010000150.1:0-7725 GCA_964617785.1 uncultured Desulfobacterales bacterium
CCAAGAGAATTGAGGAGATATATATGTCAGGAATCAGGAACCGGATCGAGAAGTGGTTTGAAAAATTGTCAGACACAATATTTGATCACAGATACAAAACACTTTTTATTATGATTCTTTTTGTGGGGTTGCTTGGCTCCCAGATTCCCAAGATCAAGATTGACACATCCACAGAAGGTTTTCTTCACGAAACAGATCAGTCGCTGTTGGATTACGAAAAATTCAGGGACCAGTTCGGCAGGGAACAGATGCTGGTGATTGCGCTGAATCCTCCTGATGTTTTTGATAAGACTTTCCTGGGAAACCTGAAAAACCTTCACGATGACCTGGAGAAAAACGCGCCATACCTTGAGGAGATAACAAGCCTGATAAATGCCAGGAATACCAGGGGAAAAAAAGATGAATTGATTGTGGAGGATCTTTTTAAAAACTGGCCGGAAACGGCCGAAGAGATGGAGGCAATCAAACAAAGGGTTAAAGATAATCAGATGTATAAAAACATGCTGATTTCAGAAGATCTGACTTTTACGACGATAGTTATTCAAACACAGGCATATTCACAGAAAGGAAATAAGGAAGATGCTCTTGAGGAGTTTGATGAAGAATTCGATACGAAAATAGTGGATGAGAATGTCTCTCCGGCCAATGAGGAAAAAAAAATATACCTGACCGATGAGGAAAACGGGGAATTTGTGAAGGCCGTGGAAGCGATCATGAAACAACACCATTTCCCGGACACAAAAATATATATGGCCGGTCTTCCTGCTGTCACGTATTTCCTTAAGACAACGATGTTGAGGGATATGAGAAAATTTCTCACCATAGCCGTGATCACCATAGGCCTTTTTCTTTTATTGTTGTTCAAAAGAATATCAGCTCCGCTCATGGCGCTTTTCATTGTCCTTCTTTCACTTTTTTCAACGGTGGGGTTAATGGCCTTTTGCGGTGCTTCATTAAAACTGCCAACCCAGATCCTTCCTTCTTTTATACTTGCGGTGGGTGTGGGTGACTCCGTCCATATCCTTGTTATTTTCTTCAGACGGTTTGATAGAACCGGCAACAGAAAAGAGGCCATCTCATACGCTCTTGGTCACTCCGGACTTGCGGTTCTGATGACAAGCCTTACCACGGCAGGCGGGCTTTTTTCGTTTTCAACAGCAGCAGTTGCCCCCATTGCAGACCTTGGCATGTTCGCCGCAGCCGGTGTCATGATGGCACTGATGTATACGGTGATACTGCTTCCGGCGCTCCTTTCGATTTTTCCCCTGAAACCAAAACAACATGTCTTGGAGAGAGCGGAGACCGTGCAGACGATTTTGGATCGTATTCTCACCTTTATCGGTAATATATCCATCAGATTTCCCTGGCAGGTGTTGATTATATCAGGCGTTATCCTTACCGTGGCCTTTTTGGGTCTTATCCGGATAGAGTTTTCACACAATCCATTAAAATGGTTTCCCAAAGAAAACCCGATCCGTATTGCAAACGAGAAGATAGATGATGTCTTAAAAGGTTCCACAAGCCTGGAGATCATTATCGACACTAAAACGGAAAATGGTTTATATGACCCGGTGATACTGAATAAGCTTGAAAAGAGTGCTAAATACATGGAGGAGGAATTTGTATCGAATAAAGTGCCCGTGGGGAAGGCATGGTCACTTACAACCGTTCTTAAGGAGATTAACCAGGCGCTTCATGCCAATGATAAAAAATTTTATAAGGTACCGCAGGACAAAAGACTTGTGGCGCAGGAATTTTTGTTGTTTGAAAACAGCGGATCGGATGACCTGGAAGATTTTACGGACAGCCGGTTTTCCAGGGCGCGTTTTACTATCAAAGTTCCTTTTCTCGATGCGATTTCATTTACCGGGTTCATTGATGATGTGAAAGACTATTTTACAGAAAACTATCCTGAAGCAGAAGTCCAAGCAACAGGGATGGTAGCAATATTCGTAAGGGTTATTACAGCTTCCATTATTAGTTTGAGAACAAGCTACATGTATGCACTCAGCATCATTACCGTACTGATGATTTTATTAATCGGACGAATCCGTATCGGTTTGCTTTCAATGATACCCAATATCGCACCCATTATGATCATGCTTGGTATCATGGGCTGGATGGATATACCCATGGACCTGTTTTCAATGATGATCGGCAGCATCTCCATAGGGCTTGCAGTGGATGACACCATACATTTTATGCATAATTTCAGGCGTTATTTTGAAGAGAGTCATGATGCGGGAGATGCGGTATTAAAGACCCTTCATTCAACGGGGAGGGCAATGCTGGTGACAACATGTGTGCTGTCCGTCGGATTTTTTACCTTTATGTTTGCAAGCATGGGCAACCTTTTCAACTTTGGAATGTTGACAGGAATTACAATTATCATGGCGCTGCTTTCAGACTTTTTTATTGCGCCGTCTTTGATGATTGTCGTCAATCGAGCTCATAAAAAACCATGAATATAAATATACAGGAGGCTGGTATGAAAAAACTTTGTTGTTTGCTATTCGTTATCTTTGTTGCGGCTGTTTTCTTGACTCCAATGGATGCATCTGCTGATGACCCGAAAGCACGTTCAATTATGCAAAAAGTTGAGGACAGGGACGACGGGGACAATATGACGAGTAATCTGCTCATGACCCTGATCGATAAAAATAACGATGAGCGGAAAAAGTATTTTAAAAATTTCAGCAAGGACTATGGAAAAGATGAAAAAAGAATCATGTTTATCGAGCGTCCTGCAAATATAAAAAACACAGGATTCCTGACGTTTGACTATGATGATGCTGAAAAGGATGATGACCAGTGGCTGTTTTTGCCTGCACTCGGTAAAACCAAAAGGATTGCCTCAAGCGATAAGAGCGGCAGTTTCATGGGGTCGGACTTGAACTATTCGGATATGACCGACAGGGAGCTGGAGGACTATGACTATAAACTCCTCAAAGAAACGACTTTAGATGGAAAAAAAGTCTGGCTGATTGAATCGACGCCCCGTTCTGAAGATGTTATTGAAGAAACAGGGTACAAAAAGTCAATTGTTGCCGTACGCCAGGACAACTATGTTGTCGTGAAGACGAAAAACTGGACCGAGGATGGTGGGTATGTAAAAGTAATGGATATTAAAAAGCTGGAATTGATTGACGGGATATGGATGTGGACTGAAATGCATGTGGTTAAACGCCAGGGGAAAATGGTGAAGCATCAAACTCAGCTGCAAATGAGCAACATCAAATTTAACCAGAATCTGGAAGACGACCTGTTTACCATTCGAAGACTTGAAAAGGGATTGTAAATATGAACGCAAGCGAGAAGGTATTTTCTATTATCCTGGTTTTTGTAATCTTTTTCTTTTGGATAACCTGTCAACCGTGTTTTGCAGACCAGGATACCGGTACTGAACAACTCACGGAAAATCTTTTAGATGGTCTGGCAGATGATTTGGGGGATGACTTTCAAGATGACCTGGGGGAAGATTTTCAGGATAGCGAAGAAAATCTGCCGGTCATTTCCCAGCCAGAACCCGAACACAAAGAGAAAAAGTCGATTTACAAGATTGGCGGGCATCTGAAAATCGGATCACGATACAATTATGCCCAGGACCCGCCGTTGCCCGGGCAGACAGATTGGCGGGAATTTTCCAGTTTAAAATCGGAAATTTTGTTTGAGCTGGATATGAAATTGTTTAAGTCATGGAAAATTTTTATGTCTGGAAGTGATTCCCATGATTATATCTATCAAATTCACGGGAGAGACACATACACATCTGAAGTACGGGATGATTATGAGAGTGAGGTGGATCTTCGAAAGGCATATATCCGGGGAAGTATTCTGAAAAATCTGGACCTGAAGGTGGGACGTCAAATTGTTGTTTGGGGTAAATCCGACAATATTCGGGTGACAGATGTACTGAACCCTTTAGAGATGAGGGAGCCCGGGTTGACAGATCTCGAAGATATAAGGCTGCCTGTGGCCATGACAAAACTGGATTTTTATTACGGGAAATGGGGGGTAACCGGAATCGCGGTTCATGAACATCGCTATAATAACAATCCGGTATTTGGAAGTGATTTTTATCCTGAGGTACCGGTGTTTGCAGAAGAAGAACCTTCGGCTAAGATTGATAACACGGAATATGGCCTTGCGGTTAACGGAATTTTCAGTGGCTGGGATATTTCCTTTTACTATGCGGATATCTACAATGATGAAGCTCATTTGGAGTGGTTCCCAAACCCGGCCTTACATCATTCCAGAATCTATATGCTTGGAAGTGCCTTTAATATTGCCAACGGCAACTGGCTGTATAAAGCAGAGGGCGCATATTTTGACGGGATTCAAATTTCCGATGTGCCCACCAGAATACCACCTGTTATTAATTTAAAGGACTACGCTAGAATTGATCTTCTTGCAGGGGTTGAGTATTCGGGCTTTACCGATACAACCATCAGCGTTGAAGCGGCTAACCGTTATTACACCAATTTTGATCAAAATTTAGAACTATCCGGAGAAGAGGAAAACAGTTTTCAGGGAGCGGTAAGGCTGTCCCGGGATTTTTTCAACGAAACCCTTACCCTCACGTTTTTGACTTTATGGTACGGCCTGGATGGTGATGATGGCGCACTGTTTCGGTTTACTACTGAATATGATCTGACAGATGATATTGAAATTACATGCGGGGTAGTGGATTACAATTCAGGAGATCTGGTTGAATTCAACCGGATCGGCAATAACGACCGGCTGTATTTGAATGTTAAATATAGTTTCTAGTTGAAGAGGGCCGTATCGTTAAGAATGGAAAACAAAAGAGAAAATAATGGGATATTATGATAGTCTGGACTTAATTTTTCGAAGTTCTCCTCTAATACGAGGCGATCCCCAAAGAGAATTAGCTTTTGACATATCACGAATAAGGCGGACTATTTTTGGATCTACGGGTGGGCGTCCTGGTTTTCCGTTTTCATGGATAGTTGAGATCGAAATACAGATAAAACAAAATTAAATACAGAAAAGATGACCGCTTTCATGTCTAATAATTTCAGATCATGCGCAATGCGGTCTTGGCAATCTTCTCAAGGCTTACGACATTATCCACCGCCCCTAACTTGATCGCTTCTTTGGGCATTCCGAAAACCACGCAACTTTTTTCATCCTGGGCGATATTTTTTGCGCCGGCTTCTTTCATGGTTAGCATCCCCGCAGCTCCATCTGCTCCCATGCCTGTTAAAATAATTCCGAGTGCATTTGCTCCTGCAGTTTGCGCTACTGATTTAAAAAGTACATCCGCCGCAGGTCTTTGGTGATGGACCATGGGACCGTTTTTGACACTTACATAATAGCGTGCCCCGCTTCTTTTGAGAAGCATATGAAAATTGCCGGGGGCAATAAGTACAAGCCCGTTGGCTAAGGTGTCTCCGTCCTTTGCTTCCCGCACCGTCATATCACACAGCGAGTCCAGTCTTTCGGCAAATGAAGTGGTGAATTTTGCAGGCATATGCTGGACAACAACGATTCCCGGCGAGTTGAGCGGCATGGCCTCCAAGACAACTTTAAGGGCTTCGGTGCCTCCGGTGGAGGCGCCAATGGCAATAATCTTGTTCGTTGTTGCTGCCAGCGCTTTTGATGAAAGCTCCACCTTCTCAGAAACGATTTTCTGTTCTGACCCATCTTTTTTTTGAACACAAACATTGGCAACCGCTCTGATCTTATCGGCCAGCTGGACGCTCATGTCTCCCACGGAATAGGCGGCAGAGGGCTTTGAAATAACTTCAAGTGCGCCTATAGAAAGGGCCTCAAGAGCCAGCTTGCTCCCTTTCTGGGTCAAAGAACTGACAATGATTACGGGAAGAGGGTAGTGCTTCATAAGCTTTCGAAGAAAAGTTATGCCGTCCATGCGTGGCATCTCGATATCGAGTGTAATAACATCCGGCTTTAATTTTACAATTTTATCCCTTGCAACATATGGATCCGGCGCGGTTCCGACGACTTCGATGTCGTTTTCTTTGGACAACTCCTCGGAAAACACCTTTCGAACGATGGCAGAATCATCGACAACCAGTACTCTTATATTTTTGCTCATATTCACTCCTCATTATTCGCATCAGGCTTCTATTACTGCTTTTAAAGCCAGACACCCTTCTATTGTTTCCGCTACCACAACAATCTCTTCCTCGTCCTGTCCTTTCTCGGATTCGGCTGCTTCAGCAGTATCAACGATTTCCGGAATAGAAAGTCGAAACACAATTTTATCGTCATAATTGGAAAGAACGCTTCCTGCCAGCATATTGATCGTCTCTTTTATCATTCCGCTGGAAAGTTCATCGGAGATCTCATTTTTATCCAGACCCATAAAACTCTCTGTCATATCAATAAGCAGTTCTTTAGGTATGAAAAGAATAAAATAGCCTGAAAATTTGCCTTTAAAATTGATTCGGCAGGCAATGGTTTTTTTTGCTTCCTTTATTACACCTGCTTCAAGAGTGTCCTCGTCATTGAACTCCAAAGCCATGTAAAACATGGTTTCAAGCACTTCAGAAATCGAGGCCGTCATCGCCGTCTTCAATGCTGTCTTCATCGTGCATCTCCCCGAGTAATTGGGTTAATTTTTCTTTTATAATTTCAGGAGTAAAAGGCTTTTTAACATAGGCATCCGCGCCCATTTTTGAAAACTCTTCCACTTTGTCCTGGCTACCTTCGGTTGTCACGATAATGACAGGTATGGAGTTCATTGCAGCATCTTTTTTCATTGCTGAAATCAACTCGCCGCCGTTCATTTCCGGCATGTTGTAGTCGGTGATCACAAGGTCCATCCATTCATCCTTCAGCACTTCCAAAGCTTTCGCGCCGTCAGCCGCCTGGTGGAAATTGGCCGCGCCAAAGCCGGATGCCTTGATGGTTTTAATGATTACAGATCGCATGGGTAAAGAGTCATCTACAATCAGTATGTTTACTGCCATTGTTTACCTCCGCAAAAAGATGTTTCACTTAAATTGAGAGTTTTGATTTTTATTACACTTACACTGAGCCAAGCAGGTCTTCCACTTTCTGCATATTCTCGCCGAATCCTGCGATAATTATTTGAAGATCCATCTGATTGAGGCCCATGTTGTCAAGCACATCCCTGTGAAACCTGTAAGCCAGGCCGTCTGAGCCTCCGCCTATGCCCATCATCATGCAAACCATATCGGCAAGATAGATAACCGAGATGTCAGGATCATCCCTTACAGCTTTGTCTGTCATGTGATGGTTGGTAATCATGGATATCATTTTTGGGCTGAACTTCCACATCTTTGCCACGATTCCGCCCAGCTCTGCATGACTTATTCCGAGCACTTTTTTTTCTGCTTCCCCGAAACTGTATTCTCCGCTCTGAACAAGGTTGTTGAGTTTTTTAAATGAATCACCGACATATCGGTCTAGGATTACTTTGCCGATATCTTTCAATAAAGCCGCGGTAAATATTGTCTGCTTGTTTTCCGAATTATTTTTTACAGCCAGCTCTTTGGCAATAAGCGCTGATGAAACTGCATGCCTCCATAGTTCACCTTCATTCAGGCCGTATCCATCCTGCCCTTTTTTAAGGTTGTCGGAGCAGCCTTTTAGCAGAACAAGATCCACAATCTTATCCATGCCCAACAATGTAATAGCATCCTGAACGGAATCCACCTTTCTAGACAGGCCAAAATATGCTGAATTGCACAGTTTTAGAACATTTGCCGTGAGTGA
>CAZTYY010000151.1:0-7714 GCA_964617785.1 uncultured Desulfobacterales bacterium
GACCTGACCATGCGCCGCTGCAGTTTTAATCAGCCCTGATTTTGAATGGAGTGCTGATGACGTGCGTGTTGTGGATGCAGTTGAAAGAACCTCGAGATTGAGTGATGCCTGCTTGTCGCCACTACTACTACTACTACTACTACTACTACTACTACTGCTGCTATCACCACCACAAGCAGTGACAAGGATTAGTGAAAACAAAACTATAATTAGATGTTTAGGCATATATTCCTCCATGTGTCTGAAGCGGACTGTACAATCTGGTTTAAACATAGGGCCTGTCATTAAAGGAGTGTCACAACAAAAAACACCTGTCCCTTAAAAAAAATGATATTATTGGTTTTCGCTGATGAAATCGTTGTTCTTTTGGACAGTATTACCGGGCAAAGTTAGTTGCTTCCACATAGGCCCATGATAGATATCGGTTGCCAATTCGATATGAGTATCATGCTGAAAACCTTCTTGGTATGATTCAACTCGGTTGTGTAATTATCCTTCTGAGATTATTTTTGAGATGACTTATAGTAACATATATGGAATATAAATGCATCATTTTTAATTAAAATTGGGGAAATCATTTAGGAAACCCGTATCCCCTTAATATGCATACCGAAATTTCGTTCAAGGATAGAATGATTCTACACCGGTATCGTGCACTCCGGACTATGCCTCTTCAATGAAAATTGATGTTAAATTCACTTCCGGTTATCCAAATGTTCGGTGATCAATCCTTGAGGACACCAAGTCCTTAGTTTAAAATTTTCTTATCCGATCAATAAAGCTGGATTAACAGCTGTGGTACAAAACACCATATTTTTTTTGAAGTTCATCTGTCTTCAATTTTGATTTTTCAGGGGCCCTAAGCTTTTTGTGCTTTGCACCCAGACAATCATCCTTCGGCGGATTCAGGCCACCCATGTAAGTGCCAACTATTCCTCTTTGAAAAATGAAAAAAATTTGGGGAAAGTCCAGGCTGTGAATTTGATTGGCATGAATATTATGCCATGCCAGGGCTTTCCGACACTGGTTCTATTCCAGACATTGTTCCACAGAAGAACATAATAGAAGAATATATTGAAATTTAAACCGGAACTATTATAGAATCATTCTTCTGAAAAAATGACAAAAATGACTGATTTGTTTATTGGTAAAAAACAGGCATATATTGAGGGGAGAGTATGAGTGAAGATGTAAAGGCATACAAACTGGAAAACAGTGTCCGGGTTGTTACCGCGACATCACTGTTTGACGGCCATGATGCGGCTATCAATATTATGAGAAGGATACTCCAGGACACCGGAGTAGAAGTTATCCATCTCGGACATAACCGTTCAGTCAAGGAAATCGTTTATGCTGCAGTTGAGGAAGATGCTCAGGGAATAGCGGTCAGCAGCTATCAGGGCGGACATGTTGAATTTTTTAAATACATGATCGACCTTTTAAAAGAAATGGGTGCTCCACATATAAAAATTTTCGGGGGCGGTGGGGGCGTCATTGTGCCTGAAGAGATAAAGGAGCTTGAAAAATACGGTGTTACAAAGATTTATTCGCCTGATGACGGCTCAAGACTCGGGCTTCAGGGTATCATAAATCACATGGTTGAAAATATAGATTTTTCAACGATTTCCGATCAAATGCCCGACCTTGATAACCTCTCGCCTGGCAACAGACCCGCCATTGCCAACCTGATAACAAGGGTCGGACTTGATAAATCAAGCAGTAACAGCCGACTAAAAGAGATACATCAGCAGCTGATTCAAAAAATCGGAGGTCGAAAAATACCTGTGATAGGTATCACCGGCACAGGAGGGGCGGGAAAGTCGTCGCTTACCGATGAGTTTATTTTAAGGTTTCTTTTGGATATTAAGGATATTCATGTGGCCATTATCTGTGCTGACCCTTCAAGGCGGAAAACAGGGGGCGCTCTTTTAGGCGACAGGATTCGCATGAATGCCATTGGCAGCCAGAGGGTTTACATGAGGAGCCTTGCTACGCGGCAATCAAATACTGAAATACCGTCTGCAATGAGTGAAACAATCGATGTTGTGAAGGCTGCAGGTTTTGACCTTGTCATCATAGAAACAGCCGGAATAGGGCAGGGCGATTCAAAAATTACAGACCTTGCGGACCTCTCGGTCTACGTGATGACAAGTGAATTCGGAGCCCCCTCCCAATTGGAAAAGATAGACATGCTTGACTTTGCCGATCTTGTTGTTGTGAATAAATATGAAAAACAGGGGGCCGAAGATGCCCTTCGGGATGTCCGGAAACAGATCCAGCGAAACAAGAATGCATGGGACACATCCTTGGATGAAATGCCCGCCTTTGGGACAATTGCTTCTAAATTTAACGATGATGGTGTTACATCGTTTTATCATGCTGTTTTGAAAACCGTTGCTGAAAAAACCGGTGTCGGATTTGACTCCCAAATTCCGGAACCTGATCTTAAAATCTCATCTTCAAAAACAATCATTATTCCGCCGGAAAGGACACGTTATCTTTCTGAAATATCAGATACAATAAGGGGATATCACCGGCAGACAGAAGAACAGGCAGAAGTTGTCAGAAAGGTCTGGCACCTGGAACAGGTCGCAGGAGTTTTTGACAAAGATAATGAAGGTTCATCAACGGAAGTTACCAACCGGTTGAAGGAAGCGATAAAGGAGGCGAAAAACGACCTTTTCAATGAAACCGGGGACATGCTTGCCGAGTGGGAAGAGACAAAAAAATGTTACAATAAAGACGATCTTGTCTATTTCGTCCGGGACAAAGAAATTAGGGTTCCGCTCTATAGCAAGTCATTATCCGGTTCAAAAATTTCCAAAATATCGATTCCGGAGTTTAAGGATCCGGGAGAAATATTTCGCTGGATGCGTGAGGAAAATATTCCCGGCAGATTTCCATACACCGCGGGTGTATTCCCGGTAAAGCGGGTAGACGAGGATCCAACACGTATGTTTGCCGGAGAAGGCGATCCTGCAAGAACAAACAGAAGATTCAAGATGCTGTCTGCCGACAATGAGGCTAAGAGGCTTTCAACAGCGTTCGACTCTGTGACACTCTATGGATGTGATCCGGAGATAAGGCCTGATATTTACGGGAAGGTCGGGACTTCAGGTGTCAGCATTTGTACACTGGATGATGTAAAGGTTCTGTATGACGGGTTTGAACTCTGCGCTCCTGATACGTCGGTATCTATGACCATTAACGGACCGGCCCCGATTATGCTGGCCATGTTTTTAAACACGGCAATAGATCAGCAGGTGGATAAATACCGGGCGGAAAAAGGCAAAGAGCCTTCTTCAGAGGAATATGCAAATATTCGTGCCACGGTGCTTTCCAATGTTCGCGGAACAGTACAGGCAGATATTCTCAAGGAAGATCAGGGCCAGAACACATGTATTTTTTCCATAGAGTTTGCGCTTAAAATGATGGGAGATATCCAGGAATATTTCATTGATAACAATATACGCAATTTCTATTCGGTGTCCATATCAGGTTATCATATCGCAGAGGCTGGCGCCAACCCGATTACACAGCTTGCATTTACACTTGCAAATGGATTTACATATCTTGAATACTATCTGTCCAGGGAGATGCCGATAGATAAGTTTGCACCTAATTTTTCTTTTTTCTTTTCCAATGGTATGGATCCGGAATATACCGTGATAGGCCGCGTAGCAAGGCGTATATGGGCCATAGCGCTTAAGGATAAATACAAAGGCTCGGATCGTTCGCAGATGCTTAAATACCATATCCAGACATCCGGCAGATCACTTCACAGCCAGGAGATACAATTTAATGATATCAGGACGACACTGCAGGCGCTATGTGCTGTATATGACAACTGCAACAGCCTTCATACCAATGCCTATGATGAAGCGATTACGACTCCCAGCGTTGAGTCTGTGAGGAGAGCGCTTGCGATCCAGCTTATCATTAACAGGGAATGGGGTCTTGCTAGAAATGAAAACCAGTATCAGGGAAGTTTTATCGTAGAAGAACTTACAAGTCTGGTGGAGGAATCTGTCCTTGCCGAGTTTGACAGGATTACAGCCCGTGGAGGTGTTCTTGGCGCAATGGAGACCGGGTATCAGCGAGGCAAAATTCAGGAAGAGTCGATTCATTACGAAGTCCTAAAGCACTCCGGAGACCTTCCGATTATCGGTGTGAACACATTTCTTAACCCGGACGCATCTTCTGAGGATTTAATATCGTGTCTGGAACTGTCCCGGGCGACCGAAAATGAAAAAAAATCACAGCTTGACCGCTTGAAGGAATTTCAGAACAGAAATAAAGATAAATCCGCACAAGCCCTGGAACGGCTGCAGAGAGTTGCCCTTGATAACGGTAATGTTTTTGATGAACTGATGAATACGGTCAGAGTCTGCTCTCTGGGTCAGATTACACAGGCGCTTTATGATGTTGGAGGTAAGTATCGCCGAAGTATGTAATTGATAATACCAAAAAATAATCAACTCAAAGGAGAATTTTAATGAAAGAAGCTGTAATCGTGAGTGCTGTAAGAACGCCCTTGGGGAATTTTAACGGGGCGCTGGGCGGGATTGGCGCCACCAAACTGGGCGCCATCGTAATAGAGGAGGCTATTAAAAGAGCCGGCATACAAAAGGAAGATGTTGATGAAGCCATCATGGGGCAGGTACTTCCCTGCGGGTATGGACAGAACCCTGCAAAGCAGGCTGCTGTAAAAGCAGGTATGCCGTGGGAAACCGAATGTATCACAGTCAACAAGGTTTGCGGATCAGCATTGAAGTCGGTTATGCTCGCCGCCCAGGCGATTCAGCTCGGTGATGCAGACGTGGTTGTTGCAGGCGGCATGGAAAATATGAGCATGGCGCCTTATTTTCTGGAAAAAGCAAGGTTCGGATACCGCATGGGACCGGGGAAGATACAGGATCATATGTTTCATGACGGACTGTGGGATATCGTGAACGATTTCCACATGGGAATTTCAAATGAACTCTGTTCGGAAAAATACAACGTCACCCGTGAAGACCAGGACCGATATGCAGCGGAATCTTACCGGCGCGCTGTTGATGCCGTTAATTCCGGAAGATTTGATGATGAAATCGTTCCCATTGAAATCCCTCAGCGAAAAGGTGAGCCGATCATTTTTGGAAAGGATGAATGCCCAAGGGAGACAAATTATGAGATGATGTCGAAAATGAAAGGCGCATTTAAGAAAGACGGCCTCGGAACAGCGGGTAATGCATCCATCATCAGTGACGGAGCTGCTGCGGTGGTTGTTATGTCGAAAGAAAAGGCCGAACAGCTTGGTTGCACAATACTTGTAACTATTGGAGCCCAGGCATCTTATGGAATAGATATGAAATATGTACTGGTTGCCCCCATATGGGCCATTCCCAAGTGCTTGGCAAAGGAAGGAATCGCAAAAGAAGACGTGGATTTGTATGAAATAAACGAGGCATTCAGCGGGTCGACAGTCGCGGTAATGAAGGAACTGGAACTTGATCCCTCAATAGTTAATGTTAACGGTGGAAGCGTTGCTCTTGGCCATCCCATAGGTGCAAGCGGATGCAGGGTACTTGTGACACTTTTATATGAAATGATCAAGCAGGATAAAAAGACAGGCCTTGCGTCACTATGTCTTGGCGGTGGTGAGGCGGTTGCACTAATTGTTAAACGGTAAATAAATGGAGAGTAAAATGGATATTAAAACATTTGGCGTCATTGGTTCCGGGCAGATGGGAAACGGTATAGCCCAGGTTGCAGCATCAAGCGGTCTTAAAGTAATAATGAATGATATCAGCGAAGAATTCGTTAATCGCGGATTAGAAGTTATTTCTAAAAGTCTTAAAAGAAGTGTCGAAAAGGGAAGGATAAGCGAAGAAGATAAAGATGCCATCATGGGACGCATAAAGCCGAATACGGACATAAAAGATATGGGAGAAGCGGATTTTGTTGTCGAAGCTGCAACGGAAAATGAGTCGCTTAAGTTTAAAATTTTTCAGGATCTTGATAAAATATGCTCTCCACAAACGATTCTTTCAACCAATACATCCTCTATCCCCATCGGCAGAATTGCCGGTCACACCGGACGTCCGGATAAAATTATCGGAATGCATTTCATGAATCCCGTACCAATCATGAAACTTGTTGAAGTAATCAAAGGATTGTCTACTTCTGATGAAACCTTTCAGATTACATGGGAGCTGAGCAAAAAGTTCGGCAAGACGCCTGCCATGTCCGAGGATTTTCCCGGGTTTATCGCAAACAGAATACTGATGCCTATGATCAATGAAGCAGTGTTCTCCCTGTATCACGGCGTAGGCAGCAAGGAAGATATCGATACGGTTATGAAGCTTGGCATGAACCATCCAATGGGCCCTCTTGCCCTGGCCGATTTGATTGGTCTCGACACATGTCTTGCGATCATGGAAACCCTGCATGATGGTTTTAAAGATCCCAAATACAGACCGTGCCCGCTTTTAAGAAAATATGTTGAGGCAGGATGGCTGGGAAGAAAAACCGGTAAAGGGTTTTATGATTATTCAAGTTAAGCAAAAGATATTTTCAGCATGAGTGATATTGAAACATATACGCCTTTGAGCGAAATTTCAGCCAGGATCAGAAAACTTCAGGACAGCCTTTCTCAAAAAAAGATAGAAGGCGCTCTGATATTACAACAGTCTGATCTTTACTACTTTTCCGGTACAAGCCAGCAGGCGCATCTTTATGTTCCTGCTGAAGGTGATCCAATTCTTATGGTCAGGAAAGATTTTGATCGTGCCCGGCAAGAGTCGCCATTGAAAAAAGTTCTGTTGTTTCAAAGTCCCCGACAAATTTTGGAAATAATTAAAAAGAACAGTCTGCCGGTTCCAAAAAGAATCGGCATGGAACTCGATGTGCTGCCGGCGAATCTCTATCTTAATTTTCAGAACCTTTTTGATAAAACCGAAATAATTGATATCTCGCATACTATCCGGTCCATAAGGGCTGTAAAGTCTTTATTTGAAACAGATATGATACGGAAAGCAGCACGGATGTCGGACAGTGTTGCAGCCATTGTGCCGGAAATTCTTTCAGAAGGAATAAGTGAAATAGAACTCGCAGGTTTTATCGAGGCCGAAGCCCGCAGTCTCGGCCACCAAGGTATTATCAGGATGCGACTGTGGGGCGCCGAGCTCTTTTACGGCCATGTGATGGCAGGGCCTTCCGCGGCGGTTACAAGCTATCTTTCTTCACCAACAGGAGGGCCGGGTGTGAGTCCGGCAATCGCCCAGGGACCCGGCTTTAGAAAGGTAAAAGCTAATGAACCGGTTCTGGTCGATTTTGTTTGTGTTTACAGAGGTTATCTTTCCGATCACACTCGGATCTTTGCTGTCAAGGGACTTCCTGATGATCTTCTGTCTGCACAGGAATCCATGCTTGATGTACAAAGTCTTATAAAAAAAGAAGCCAGACCCGGTGTTTCCGCCGGCAGCCTTTATGACATGGCAATTGAACGTGCATCCGAACTCGGCTATGCAGATCATTTCATGGGAGTAGGGGAGAGCAGGATACGCTTTGTCGGTCATGGAGTAGGTATCGAGCTGGATGAATATCCATTTCTTGCCAAGGGCCAGGATATGAAGCTTCAAGAAGGAATGATTATCGCCCTGGAACCCAAAGTGATCTTCCCCGGCAAAGGCGTTGTAGGAATCGAAAATACCCATCTTGTTACAGAAATGGG
>CAZTYY010000152.1:0-7686 GCA_964617785.1 uncultured Desulfobacterales bacterium
TTCACCTGTTTTCCGATTTCCGTCGACCCGGTGAAAAAAAGCATATCGATATCTTCGTTTTCAATCAGCGCCTGGCCGGTCAATCCTCCCGGTCCGGTAAGCACCTGAATTACATCCTTCGGGAGACCCGCCTGTTCCATTACTTCTTTTATTATTACACCGCTTCCAGTTGTCTGTGAAGAGGGCTTGAGTAAAACGGTGTTGCCGGCCATAATAGCAGATATGACAGGGCTTGCTGCAAGAGTAAATGGATAGTTCCATGGCGCTATAATACCGATAACCCCTTTGGGTTCAAAAAGATAATATGCCTTTCTGCCCGGAAGCAAAATCCCACTTGACCCCTTGACAGGCTTTAAAAATTTTTCGGCATTTTTGGCGTAATACTTGAACAGGTCAAGGGCTGAATATATGTCGGCCAGAAGAGCATCGTGCAGTGTCTTACCTGTCTCGGAAGATATTACATTGGCATATCTTTCAGGGTCATTTGCGATCACGGCAATCGCTCTTTTCAAAATATTTTTCCGAACCCGAAAATCGGTCTTTGACCAGTCCATGAAGGCAGCCCTGGCTTTTTCCACAGCTTTATTTACTGCCTCCCTGTCCATTACATTGTAGCACCCTGCTTCCGACCCGGTAGCGGGATTGAAAATTTTATATTGTTCTGTAGCTTTCATACGCAAACCTTATATTTAGGTTAATAAGTATCGAGAAGAGGCCAGGGCACCGATCGTGACCTTCTCCATCTTCTCTCCTGTGTAAACTGTCAGTTTCGTCTGGTTGCCTGTTAGCTTTGCAACATTTTTGTTTGTTTCCGGACAGTCATATAATCCTGCAGTCCATGCTGCAAGTCCTCTCAGCATGGGGTCACAAGAATTCAAATACGGATAAAGCAGGTTCACCGCATTTTTTACCAGTTCAGGCCTTGTATGGGCCAGGCGGGCAATGCCCCATAAAACACCTTGCTGAAGGGCTTCATGCTCAATGAAATTGCCTTCCGGCATGATATAAGACAAAAGTATATGATGATATTCATCGGCCATTAATGGACTGCGGGCCATTGTTTCGCCCATTGCTTCAGGTGATCCCCAGCCGATACCGCCTGATTCATCATTGAGATTCCATATCATACGGCGCATCACAACCCGGGCTTTCTCAACATCGCTTTCAGCCATTTCGGAGACAACAGAACCCATGACTGTGATCGATCGCCACCTGACCAGTTCATCCCGATTATAAAAAAAAGAAAAGAGCGGACTGACAGCCTGCCTTCCCGGCATATGGCTTATTATATCCAGTCCTCTTTTGAAATCCTTATCCAAAAGACACTCACGAATCTTTTTTTTTATCTTCCGGAAGTCTGACATTCCCTTTTTTTAAAAATGTGTTTTTACTGCCCATCCTCTCTATTTGCAGGTTATGACCGCGATAACTCATTGCTGTTTCTAACGTACTTTTTCTGGTAAAAATTTTGCTATTGCGATCATTCCGACTCCAACCAGGATGGCAACAATCTCACTCCAGGTTGACTCAATTAATGCTGATGATTGACCGGTGACGACCAGGGTAGATTTACCACCAAATAGCTTCCCGAGCAACCAGGTACTTTCCAGATTTCCATACATTGCTGTAAAAATACCCGCGCCAACCAAACCACCCAAGACAAAAAATAGAGCATCTATCCTGCCGCTGCCTGCCGCCGTGACACCCGTTCCCGGGCAGAAACCACCTAACGCCCATCCAAATCCTAACAGCAGGCCGCCGATAATGACACCCCAGTACATGGTTTTAATACTTAGATGGCCAGGTTCAATTACACCTACCATTAAACCTGCAAACAACAATGACGAAGAAATTCCTATTCCAGAAAAGATTGCTCTCATCAGGTGCAAATCAGTTAAGGTCAGCATACCAACAATCTTGTCCGGATCTGCAGCCCCTGAACGTTGAAGTACGAAGCCAAAAAGAGAGCCAACTACGATTGCCAAGACAATATCCATAACAAACTCCTTATTTTCTGTACAATAAAATTGCAGTAGGTACGGCAATAACGAAAGCCGCTGCTGCAAAAAGGTAACCACTCACAGCAGTTTGCATCATTCCGCTCATCATATGCCCACTGGTACAACCGCCTGCAAGTCGTGATCCCCAAAGTACAACCACACCCCCAATAAAAGCTAATCCATAGCGTAATAATGGATTGTTACCAAAACGTTCCTGGTGATATAATGGCAATTGTTTCATCAAATTTTTTTTATCTTTCCGCTGTACAATGCCACCAATTAATCCACCTACCGCCATACTTAAAACAAAGATAAAACCATAATTAAAAGGATTAGCTACTGCTTTGGCATACTTGCCCCCAGACTTGTTTAAATAAGCATTACTGCTGCGGTAACCCGACTTTGAAGATTCATCTTTAACAACAAGGCCATCGTTTATTTTTGATGCAATAATACCATCAAAAATAACAAATTGAGTTGAGACCCCGATGGGCTTTACAAGAAAGACTGCCAGTAAAAAGCAGAAACCTAAAGCACAACCACTTTTAAGCCAGTTCCAATACATTCCGATACCCCCTTTCATGAGACTTGTTCAGCACTTGATTTTAACCGATTCCCCGACCGGTCCTCCTGTAGGCCGGGCACAACCAATTTCCAATTCTTCACTCATAAGCACCCTCTATTTTTTAATGGTTATGACATTTATTTTCACAAGTATCTACATTTCTGCAGACAATACATCGCTCATCGTTGCACCACTGGCATGAAAAACAGTCCCTGCAAGGGCGCTTTTTTTTGTCAGACGAGAGTTCCTTGGGTGTATATACTTTACCTGGAAGTCCCTTAACTTTTTTAAAACATATATGATCACTAATATTCCAAATCCTCTTCTGTGATTTTGCCTGAAAAGAGAGTGTAAGCCCATATCTGATAGGCAAGAACCACAGGTATGGACAGCACAACCACAACCAGCATGATTTTCAATGTTAGCGGACTCGATGATGCGTTAAAAGCGGTTAAGCTGTATTCATCAGCTATGCTTGAAGGAAACAGGTTTGGAAAAAGACCTATCACTCCAAAAAATGTGCATGAAACAATTGTTGCAGATGACGAAAACCATGCCTTGAAGTAAGCTTTCTTATAAATAAACAGCCTGGTTCCTAAAAGGGCGGCAACTGCGATGAGTATCACCAGGAAAAGCATGGGATATTCCAGATAATTGTCATAGAGTCTGGTTGAAAAAGCACTGGCGACAAGAAAGATGACTGCAACTGCCAGGAGTATGGGCCAAAGTTTTTCTGCCGTGGAGACAGCTCTTTCATGCAGATCTCCCTCTGACCTTATTGCCAGCCATAAAGCACCGTGAACAAGAAACAGAAACAGAAACAGAATGCCTCCCAGCAGGCCGTATGGGTTTAGAAGAGTAAAAAGAGTACCGTGGTAAAATCCGTTGCCATCAATGGGGATACCCTGAAAAATATTAGCAAAAACAACGCCGAAAAAAAGCGCGGGAACAAAGCTTCCAATAAAAATACAAGTATCCCATACTTTTATCCAGTTCGGGTTATCCACTTTGCCGCGAAATTCAAATGAAACACCCCTTAAGATGAGTGCAAAAAGAATCAGCATAAGGGCGGAATAAAGTGACGAGAACATTACCGCATAAACTGTGGGGAATGCCGCAAATGTTACTCCTCCGGCTGTGATCAACCATACTTCATTTCCATCCCACAAAGGCCCTAAAGAATTAATCATAACACGTTTGTCATTATCACTTTTACCTAAAAACGGATAAAGGATTCCTATACCGAAATCAAAGCCGTCTGTCATAAAAAAGAGCGCCCATAACAGCCCCCACAGAAAAAACCATATTGATTGCAATTCCATTGTGTTACCTCCCACAAATCATTCTGCTGTTTCAGGTCCTTTTTTTGCATCCTGTACAATCAGATAGAATCCGGCTGCCCCCAGGAGACCATACACCAGTATGAATGCGATCAAAGACACTAAAACCTGAGACCCTGCAACAGGGGATGCTGCATCCGAAGTTTTCATAATACCGTAGACAATCCACGGCTGGCGTCCGACCTCTGCCAGCACCCATCCCATTTCAATGGCAATATAGGGGAGGGGTATGGCCCAAAGCATAATTTTTAAATACCTTTTACTTTCCAAAAGGCGATTTCTTAAAAACCAGCCGGATACAGTCAGGATAATAAAAAGAGTCCCAAGTCCTACCATTGTTCTGAAGGCAATGAAAGTGATCAGGACCGGTGGGCGTTCGTTTTTCGGAAAATCGTTCAGCCCTTTTACTTCATGGTCAAAATCATGGTAACCTAGAAAGCTTAGAAGGCCTGGAATAGAACCTATCTCAACTATGTTTTTTCCATTTTTTTCATCAGGAATGGCAAAAAGATGAAGCGGTGCTCTTGTTGTTGTTTCCCAATGGGATTCCATGGCCGCCAGTTTTGCAGGCTGGACCTCGGATACATGGACTCCGTGCATGTCTCCTCCCACAGCGACAACAACAGAAGAAACCAATCCGGCCATAAGTCCGATTCGAAAAGATTTAGTAAAAAATTCGATATGCTGTTTTTTCAAAAGATGATAGGCGCTTATCCCCATGACAAAAAATGCGGAGAGGACCATTGCTGCAGGCACGGTATGGAAAAATTCCAGTATTGCGAACTTGTTAAAAACAACTGCGGCAAAATCAGTAAGTTCCGCCCTCCCATTTCGTATTGTGTAGCCGACAGGATGCTGCATCCATCCGTTTGCCGTTAAAATCCATATGGCAGATATGTTTCCCGAGGCGGCTATCAGCCACATGACAGCTGCATGGGCTTTTCTGGAAAGTTTTTTCCATCCAAATATCCAGATGCCGACAAATGTAGATTCCAGAAAGAAAGCAACAGAAGCTTCTATGGCAAGCAGGGAACCGAAAACGTCACCGACAAATGCCGAGTACTTGGACCAGTTGGTTCCGAACTGGAATTCCAGCGTTATTCCGGTAACCACACCCAAAGCAAAATTAATTAAAAAGATCCGGCCCCAAAACTTTGTCATCCTGAGATAGGTCTCGTCCCCTGTCCTGACGTACTTTGTCTCCATGTAAGCGACTAAGATGGACAATCCAAGAGTAAGAGGAACGAATAAAAAGTGAAACATTGTGGCCGCAGCAAACTGCAGACGCGAGAGTAATACAACATCCATGTGCGTCTCCTTGTTTTATACTCGAAATCACAGGTTCAAGATAAATACATTAAACAGAACCGTCCAGTGTGCACTGAGCAAAGTCGATATCTTTTCCGCATTTGTCGCATTGGTGTTTTTTGTCAAACTCGTCAGAGAAAATTTCTTTTGTTACGCCACATTCCGGACAGTTGCATTGAAATGACTTTAAATTCTTAAAATTTTCAAATCCTGGGCAGTGTTTTGGTGTGGTCATAATATCCTCCTTGTATGTTATAAATAATATTTGTATTGTACAATTGATTCTTTTAATATTATCTTGATTTCAATATTATATATCAAGATGCATGCCAGAAATGATTGAACAATCAAGATGGCTTGCCAGCGTGGATTTTGCAGGAGATCTAATAATTTTTTTATATTAAGCCTTCAACGGTGAGACAGTATATGATACGAAAGTGTATCATAAACGCAATTGCCAACATTTTTTTTACATAATTAATTACATAGTTCACGAAATTCAGCTGTTTTTACTAAGTCGGCAAATATAATTTTCTCGCGAAAAACCTTGCAACATCAGTAGTTATAAACAGGAAAAAGTATGGAATAATATAAGAATGGAGATTATGGCATGAATCTTGTTACTAAAAAAAATACGTAAAACAAGAAACATATAAATTACTATAGATGCTCAATCATAATTTTATAAAAAATTGTACTCTTTACGAAGCCACCAACATTAACAAACAAGTATTCAATAAAAGGAGCGATCAAATGGGAAATTTAAAAGGAACTGAAACTGAAAAAAACATTCTTACTGCTTTTTGCGGGGAGTCACAGGCGCGGAACCGCTACACTTATTTTGCCAGTAAGGCCAAAAAAGAGGGGTATGTGCAGATGGCTGCGATATTTGAAGAAACAGCGAACCAGGAAAAAGAGCATGCCAAACGGCTTTTTAAGCTGCTTGAGGGAGGGGAAGTTGAAATCACCGGAGCATTCCCTGCTGGCGTTATAGGAACTACCCTTGAAAATCTGAAGGCTTCAGCTGGAGGAGAAAATTATGAGCATACTACAATGTATCCTGAATTTGCAAAAACAGCCCGTGAAGAAGGGCTTGAGAGCATTGCTATGATTTTTGAATCAATTGCTGTTGCTGAGAAACAGCATGAAAAACGTTACAATGACTTAAGTGCAAGTATAGAAGCAGGAACAGTATTTAAAAAGGGAGAAAGTGTCAAATGGCGCTGTATCAACTGTGGCTTTATTCATGAAGGAGAAGAGGCACCTGAAATGTGTCCGGCTTGTGTCCATCCCAAGGCCTATTACGAACTTTTGGGTGAAAACTACTAGGTTTCTATTATAGCAATCATATGCATAAAAGGAGGAGGAAAAATGGCTGAAAGACTTGAAGTTTACAAATGTGATTTGTGTGGCAATATCGTTGAGGTACTCCACGGTAGTGATGGTGAGCTGGTATGTTGCGGTCAGGCAATGACCCTGCTTGTTGAAAACACGGTGGATGCTGTCAGGGAAAAACATGTCCCGGTTATCGATAAAACAGCCGATGGATTTAAGGTTAAAGTCGGTGATGTGGCCCATCCCATGGAAGACAAGCATTATATAGAGTGGGTGGAAATTATTGCGGACGGGAAATCCTACATTCAATATTTAAATCCAGGTGAAACCCCGGAAGCAACATTTAAAATCAATGCAGACAGCATAATAGCTCGTGAATACTGTAATCTTCACGGCCTCTGGAAAGTATAAGGACAAGAGGGTCAAGCCTCGGCTTGACCCTTTATATAAGAGGGAAATTTTAACGCTCATCATCATCCGTTGGTAGCGGAAATGGGCCTTTGCAAATGTTAATTTGATTATATCCTGTGTTATTTTTAGCTTTTAAATAGAACTTTAAAAAAGAAATATAATTGGAGTTAAAAAATGGGGGTATTGTATGGCTATTTTTAAAAAACTTATTTACATTTCAACAATTCTTATTTTCATGATGGCCTTACCGGCATTCGCAGACAAATCATCGGTTGAGATTAATGCGCCTGAAGAGGTCAAAAAAGGAGAGACGATTACCATTATACTAAAGGTGACTCATGATGGTAACAATTTTCTTCACCATACTGACTGGGTCTATATAAAAGCCGGAGACAGAGAAATAGCAAGGTGGGACTATTCTATGTTTGATACGCCGGAGAACGAGATCTTTACCAGGGAAGTTGAATATACGGTTAATGAGCCGGTGGCAATTGAAGCGGAAGCATATTGTAATATCCATGGAAGCGCTGGGAAGAAAACGCTGAACATAACCGTCAAGGATAATTAATCTACAATATTTTGAAATAAGTTTAAAACAACACGATTCTTTATAGAATATAAAGAGTTTCTATTAATTAAAACAAGAGCATGGAGATGCTATGAAAAAGCCACCATTTCTTGTTGCCAGTCTTTATACCCTTGCTGATAAAAAAGAGAGAGTGGAATT
>CAZTYY010000153.1:0-7676 GCA_964617785.1 uncultured Desulfobacterales bacterium
CATAATAAGTGCCGGCACCATCTTTTTCAATCGAGCCTCACGGGTAAACCCGTGCTCCCATTAAAGTACCCATCTTCGCGTTCTGACTGCGTTAGAGCTTCGCATGCGGCTACGACGCGTTTATCGACTCAGCTTCGGAGCGACTGCCGTAGCATATCGATCGGCTGCAAATTCATCATGATTATTATGACATACATCCCGGGGCAAACCCGTGGTCTTCTCCGAAGGCGAATAAAAAACGGTTCAAATGCGGAAAATATAAAAAACTTAGTCCAAACGATTCTGAAAAATGCTATAAGTTCTAGAGATGTCTTATCAGTAATTTATAAAACAGGAGAGAGGGAATAAGAATGAGTCGATGCTTGATAATCAGGATAAGCTGGATAAAACGCTCCTTGAGCTTAAGCCTATAGCAGATAAAAAAGGGGACTGCCCGGAAATGGATCTGGACAGATCAATTTTGAAAAAGCTGATTCCGGCAACACCGATATAGGTTGAGATAAAATGATGGAAAGAAAAATATTTCCACCATATGCTTTTATTTTTTAAGCCCAATGTTGCACAACGTAAAGGCAAGTCCAACTAAAAATTGACAACCGGCTTTAATTCAAGCTTCGGATAAATCTGGCCATGGCACGGCGGCATGGAGTTATATACCCAGTCGATATCAATTGTTCCGGCTTTAATGCCCCTCGATCTCTTAAATCCATTGAATGTTCCCCTGACAAGCACGTCTTCCATCCCCATTGTAATCCCGAAAACAGCCACGGTGGTATTGCTTTTAATTTTCGACAATTCTTCCCCAGATGCAAGAGAAGAAAAAGTGAGTCGTTTTGAATCCGATGCCTGGCATTGAACTACGGGAAACAGAACCGGCCACCCATCTTCACCGATATAGGAAATAAATTTGAGGGCACTGAGATCGTTGAAAATATTTTCCGCAAAAGGCTTTAAAACTCTATTGTTCGTATTATGCTTCAGACCGCCCTTGGCTAATTTGGTTAAAAGAGCGGCAAGGACAATTTTACCTAAAGGAAGGCTCTCTTTGCCCCCTGTTTCAATAAGGTCAAGATAATGAACGGTATTGATGCCGAAATATGCATTATATCGAAACATGGGAGTATTGTTGTATTCTTCATACTCAGGGCCGTCATTTTTCAGATGCGTCCATTTCGCCCTTCCGCGCCACATTTTTTTATCCATTGTCATGATAATAAATGCAATATCCGGACTTTTCTGTATATACTCTTTACTTTTTCCTTTACAGAATTCTCCAAGGGTCATCTGGGACGGGCCGGATGCCTGTATCGACGTAATAAGTGTAATATGAGGAAGGCCTTGGGGATTTTTCAAGGCAACCACACCTATTTTTTCAGCAGGTTTGAACGCCTCTATTTCAGATTGGCTGAACGATGTCTTCCTTTGCATAAGATGTCCTCCTTTTATTTGTCAGGCTTACCGTCTATGACACGCAACCTGGAACGATTATGCTCCTCTTTTTTATTTTTTTCATCAAGCCTTGTTGATCCACTCCAAAAAACAATGGCAGGATCAACACCCGATTTTCGCGCAACAGATGCCAACTCTTCCATCATCTCTTCGGTTATCAGTTTGCTTTTACTAAAAGCCCACTCTCTACTCAGGCGCAAGTATTTGTCCTGGCAAAGATTGTTGAATGCACAAAGCTCCCAACGGTTCACAGCGCCTTTTAATGAGGCGGCAATAAATTCACCGATCTTTGCTATATTATCTTTAAATGCTGTTGCATCAGGGATTACAGGTGTCCTGATCCAAAGTTCTTTAGGATAAAGGTGGTTTTTTATATAGTCAGCAACATAAACAAGATTATCAAGAATCTTTTGGTTATCGCTTCCTGTAAATTTTTGATGCTTTTCCGGGTTTAATATTTTTATATCAAAAAGAACCATCGCAGAATGGGGAAGAATTGCATCTAATGCTTCCTTTTTGCACAAGCCGCAAGTGTCAAGAGCTGTATGGACACCCGTTTCACGAAGGCGTTTTAGATAGGCTTCAACAAACCCGGCCTGCATTGTCGGTTCACCTCCTGATACGGTGATGCCTCCTCCCGACTTTTCAAAATATGCCTTGTCTTTGATTGTTTCGGCGACAAGATCATCAACCGACCATTTTTCTCCTAAAAGCGCCATGGCAGTTGAGGGACAAGCGTCAGCACATTCACCGCAGTTGATGCAGTTTTTCCGGTCAATTATAATTCCGGATTGCGAAATAGATAAAGCATTGTTTTGGCATGTATCAATGCAGCTTCGGCAGCCGACACATCTGGTTTCAAGCCAGTGAACCTGCTGGTGGGAAGGAATACTTTCAGGGTTGTGGCACCATGTACATTTTAAGGGACAGCCCTTGAAAAAAACCGTTGTCCTGATGCCTGGGCCGTCTTCAGTTGACAACCTTTGTATTTCTAAAATCAACGCATCCGGGCGTGTCGGAGCTTTATTAAAATCCTTCATGACTTATGCGCTCAATAATCTCGTTTTGCAGTTCTCTCCCCACAGTTGTAAAATACGCATTATACCCTGTTACTCGCACCAGGAGGTGACGATAATCGCCAGGGTTATCCTGTGCGTCTTTTAACATCGCAGGATCAAGTACGTTAATCTGAAGCGCAGTTCCCCCGTTTTCAGAATATCCTTTCAAGAATGCCTTGAACTTTTCTCTATGTTCAGGATCTTTTATGATTGAAGGATTAAAGGTAATGGTATGACTTGCACCGTTCGGGAGCATGTTGACATAATCCTCCCAGTCGCCTTCACCGTTTCCAACCCTTCCACCAAGCGCTTTGCCTGCAGAATTTGCGTTTGCTGTAGGGCCGTTTATGTCCGCACCATTTGTAGGACAGATGGCATTTGAAAGAAATTTGCCCTTTTCTCTTCCATCCGCACTTGCAGCCATTATATACCCATCACCGACCCAGTAGTTCCAGCTGAGCATCCCGGGTCTGAACTGCCTTCCGGTTGATTTGGTTTTATGCTTCCAGGTTTCATCGCACCAAAGTGTCATTACCTCGGCAGCCATTTTGTCTGCTATATCATCATCCCTTCCATATTTCGTAGCCCTGTTTTTTGCCATTGCCTGAAGAACATCAAAACCTTCCCAATTTGCTTTTAAAGCTTTCACAAGTTCTTCCATGGTGCATTTTTTTTCGTCAAAAACCAGGTATTTTATGGCAAGAAGGGAATCAACGGTCGTTGCAAAGGTAACCGCCTCAAGCGTTGTAAGGCTGATTTCAGCGCCGCCACTTGTAATGTCCATGCCCTTTTCAGCACATCCTTTTACAAGGCACGACAGGTAGGGTGTTGGAAAATATTCAGCCCTGACGCTTTCCGATCGTTCATAAAGGTCTGCACATTTTTTAATGATATATTCGGTTTGAACCATGTATGCGTTCCAAAATCCCTCCCAGGATGTAAAATTTGCGGCGTCGCCTGTTTCAGGACCGTCCTGCAGTATTTTTTCCGTCTTTCCCGTCATGAGGTTGATGAAGGGTATAAGATCCCTGCCGCCTGTCAGCGCCAGTTCAACCGCCTTAAGAAGGTTCAGGTTGTTATCAACGGTTCCTGAGCGGTCGTTTCCAACCATTGTATTTTCAAGGCATCCTACAGGCGCATAGTCAAAAACATTATTCTCATTAATAAGATGGGAAAGTCCTGCAAATTTGGCTTCCCGCATCATACCGGCCATTGAACGTTCATCAAAATTCAAAATAAACGGCGCGCCCTGGCTCGATGCTACCATATCAACCAGTTTGTCAAGGAGCTCTTCAGGCGAATTCCTGTGAATTCGCACATTTGGTTTGGGCTCAAGAATCGGTGTCATATCATCAATAACTTCAAGCATTGCGTATGTCAGGTCATTTGTCATGTCGGCACCGTTTTTTCCTATACCTGACAACGTGATAAGCTGACCAAAACCTGCGTTTATCCCCTGATGGCCGTTTCGAATCATCGCATCATATGCTGTATTGCAGTGCATCCAGAAGCATTTCAGTATTTCTTTCCCAAACTCCCTGTCCATACCGTTATTAAGCGAATATTCCCAAAAAGGAAGCAGGTACTGGTCTATCCGCCCGAAAGACACACCCGGACCGGGATAGTTCTCATCGCTCATAACGAGCATATGAGTAATCCATAGCGCCTGGACAGCTTCCCAGAAAGTTTTTGGAGGTTCCCACGGCACTTGATCAAGGTTTTCCGCCATTTTTGTCAGCTCTTCCCTTCGATCTTCCTGCTTCTCTGATAATGCAAGCTCCCTGCACAAGCTTGCATATCCTGCAGCAAGCTCGCCCGGCATTGTGGATGAAGTCATCATGGCTCTCAATTGTTCTCCCGTAGAACCATTCTTCTGTTCTTCCGACAAGCCCTGATATCTTGACTCAAGATCTTGATATATGCCTTTCCACCCGACACTAAGAGCCCTTTCATATCCGGGCACCAGATGGCCGCTTGTTGCGCCGGCATTTCCATAGCCGTGGTCATGAAACCATTTTACAGCACCCCTTACACCGTTTCTTCCTGCAATCATCGTGTTGTAGGTTTTCTGTTCGTCTTCATCCAAACACATGGAGGTTTGAAGGTTAAACCTTCCGCCACAGATAACATCGCCCGGCAGAATTTCTTTGGGCACTTGGTTAACCATCACTTCTTTTACAAAATACGCCCTTCTCTCTGGAATGCTTTTTGACCAGAAATCATCCGGAGGCTTAATATCACGGGCAGCCTGACGAAAAGATCCCCCCAATGCCTGGATTAACAGATAGGCTTCCGGAACAATATAATATGTCATTTCGTTAAACTGGATATCCCACGCGGTACCGGTTGACCATGCAGTAAATTCATTATTCCAGGCTCTATCATTGCCCTTGAAATAATAATCCCTGAGCCATTGAATTCGAGTTGAAAGTCCTTTAGGCTCTTTAATTTTCTTTTCGACTTCTTTTTGCTGAATCTCGCTCATAACCGCCTCCTTATTTTGAGATAATTTCCCTCAATCTCTCTTCACCGTGAATAAGCATCCTGTGCATTACGTCAACCGCTTTTACGTCATCTTGTTTTTCAAGAGCATCCACCATCTCTTTATGGAAATTAAATACAACCGGTATAACATCAGTATCCTGAAAAAACTGGCCGGACAGGCTTGTATATACGGGCCTAAATGAATTTAAAAGCATCGGATAGCTCAAATTGTCAGTTGCCATGGCCACCAGATGATGAAAATCAAAGTCGATCTCTGTTATCTGTGCAATATTCTTATGGTCGACCTCTTCTTCCTGCTTAATAATTTCCTTGAATTGAAGCATCTGTTCCCGGGTCCGATTAACTGCCGCAAGTTTTGCATTCTCTTTTTCCATAAGCATGCGCATGGCCAGAAGACTTTCGAGGAGCTTGGGATACAGCTGACCGTTGTGAAAACCGATTAGCGAAGTTAGGATAGCAACCGAACCCTCCCTTCGATAGTCATTGACAACCGTTCCGATTCTGGGAATCATAGACACCAGGCCTTTTGCGGCAATTTCAACGAGTGCTTCGTGAACAACCGGTCTGCTGACGCCCAATTGCGCCGCCAGTTCCCTTTCAGGCGGCAATTTTTTTCCCACAGGCAGCTTGCCGGACAATATCAGTTCCTCAAATCGTTTGATGCAGACCGTTTTTAAACTTTCTGCTTTAACTGGTTTGATCATATCGAGCATAAATATTGATCCCTTTTTGGCTGGTGGTAATACCAGATGTATAATGATAAAATATGAAAGTCAAGTGAGTTTTTTCTCAAATTTTTATCGTGTCGTAAATTTATAAATCGGAGGCCAATAACTCTTTTTGTATTTTGTTGATAAGTTGTTATGGCCCGCACCTTCAACTTTAACGAACTGTTTCTCTGTTTTTGCTTTGTTGTATATCTTTTTCCCCATTTCAAATGGAACAATATTGTCCTGTGTTCCATGAATTATCAAAACCGGGCATGATATATTGACTATTTTGTCAATATTATTAAACGAGTTCCCGGCAAAAGCTGAAGCAAGACCAAACCCTGCTGCTTTGGCAAAATCTTCTCCACTTGTTAAAGGAGTGACGAGAATAAGTCCGGCAATATTTAAATTTTGAGAAGTATTTATTGCAACGGCAGTTCCGATTGAGCGTCCTAAGACAATCACATTGTTTACTGAGAAACCAAGGCTTTGGACAGCATAGGCAAGAGCTGCTTTACCGTCAGTGTATATCCCCTCTTCGCTTGGTTCTCCCTGACTCTTTCCGTAACCACGGTAGCTGACGCCCAGTACATTAATTCCGAAATTGTTAATTTGCATTAAGTCAAATAAACGACCACAAATATTGCCTGCGTTTCCATGAAAGTAGATAAGTATTTTATTTGATGATTTATCTGGGATAAAGTAACTTTGAATTTTTACCCGGTCTTCAGTTTCAATAAAAATTTCCTGTACGCTTGACGGGAGTTGGCCGGTTAATATTACATTTTTTTTATCCGGGTGAAATGCCATTTTATTAACAACAAGCTTACACCCATGCAAAACCAAAATGCCAAGAAATGCTATTAATATTAATGTTGTTTTTTTCATAATTTATTATGTGAATGCGGCAAATAACGCATATTGATTTCAATTTAAATTATCAATAATGGCATCATAACATCATGACATTTTGGAATCAATGCGTAAAAATTCTGGTCTTTCACCAAGATCTATCATGTTTAAAAAGAAATAACTACAGCATATAGAGGTAGGTAATCGGAGGGATTATATGCTCAAAAATTGCAATTGGCCGATAGCCGCATCCGGGTTTGGCTGCAAACAATCCCCCGACAGGGGGATAAGGAATGTAGTCTCGGGTTTCAACCCGTGGTAGCAGGGCACCAAATCGTATTAAGCCCTGAACAGGACGATGGAAAAATTAGACAAAAATATCTTTCGGTCATAATATTATCTGTACTGTCAATGTTCACCTGCCTATATTATTATTGATAGAAAAATTTTATCACCATTTTTTTGAAAAAAGGGGAAATCATTTAGGAAATCTAAACCCTGATTTGCAGGTAAAAAATGGTTACCTCAACGATCGATCACAACCAAAAACGTTCCAATTTTGTTTGAGTTAAAATAATTAAATTTAAACCTGTATCCGACATGATTTGTCAGCCTCGATAAAAAAATTGTAACTCAATTTTTACTCGTTCAATTTGAATACTGGGAAATCACAACTATGACTTTTTTATATTGGTTGAGACCAGAAAATGAACTACAACACACAAAAAATCATCGATTTAGGCAGTTAACCGATCAGAAATATTAGTTCATATGTAAAACTTCTCGAATACACGTTAACAACTCTTCTCTCTTAACAGGTTTTTCGAATGTCTTAATCGCACCAAATCTTTCCGCCAGCAGCAGATACTCCTTTGGTTCTAATCGGTGACCGCCGGAAATGGCGATAATCTTAACATCAGGATAATCCTTTTTTAGCTCCCGGATAGTTTCAAGGCCTTCTTTTTCAGGCATGATAATGTCAGTGATTATCAGGTCAGCTGGAGTCTCACGATAAAGTTTTATCCCCTCTTTACCATCAGATGCATCCATTACTTCAAACCCTTCTCGTTCAAGCATTTGACGAAGCATTGCCCGCACTTGA
>CAZTYY010000154.1:0-5551 GCA_964617785.1 uncultured Desulfobacterales bacterium
TCCAGGAAATTTTTTCATTGACATAATTCGCATCAACTGGTATGACCTCTTACCACAATATGGGAGTTAAAGATTAATAAAAATGAATGTTAACAATGATAAACCGTTCAGGCCGGCGCAGTTTACCGAAGAAAAGATACTGACATCGATTATAGATAAAACATTTCCGCCCGGATCAAATTTGCCCAGTGAAAGATTGCTGGCAGAGCAGTTGGGGGTTACCAGGCCGACTGTCAGAGAAACCCTTCAGGGGCTTGCAAAAGAAGGCTGGATTGAGATCAGGCAAGGAAAGCCTACCAAGGTTAATGATTACTGGGAAAAAGGCGGTCTCGGTATGCTCGGAACAATGGCAAAGTATGCCGGGTTTCTTCCGGAGGGTTTTATTACAAACCTTCTGGAGTTCAGGCTAAACCTTCTTCCGTCCTGCGCGCAGGCCGCAGCGGATAGTGCACCTGATATATTCATAGAACACTTGAGCCGGACAGATGAGCTTGGAGACGATCCAGGCGCTTTTGCATTGTATGACTGGGAACTCCAGGTGCTTATGGTAAAGTATTGCGGGAATATTATTTATCCTCTTGTACTGAATGATTTCAGCGAGGTCTATAAAAGGCTGGCATCTTTGTATTTTAGTCTTGAAATCGCAAGGAAATCGTCTCGCAGATATTATGAGGCATTTCTTGCAGCGGTTCAAGACAGTGGAAGGGGTGTCGAAAACATCGTACGGGACGTATTTGAGGAAAGTGTCAGAATCTGGAATCAAGTCCAGGCATAATAAAGGAATGATTAAATGAAGCCAAATCAAGCAAATCAAATTGACGGACAATGGGATTTAATCGTAATCGGCGGGGGAATTACAGGGGCTGGTGTTTTCAGAGAGGCTGTTCGAATGGGATATAAAACACTTCTTATCGAACAAAAGGATTTTTCCTGGGGAACATCGAGCCGTTCTTCTAAAATGGTTCACGGTGGACTGCGGTATATGGCCCAGGGGAAATTTTTGCTGACAATGACTTCGGTCAGGGAAAGGGAAAAACTTTTAAGGGAAGCACCCGGATTGGTTGAGATTCTCGAGATACTTGTACCGGTCTACAGTGACCAGAAGCCCGGCAAGCACGCCCTGAGTCTGGGACTTTCGATTTACGGGCTTATGGCTCTTGAAAAACAGCATACCTATTTTAATAAAAATGAATTCCTGGCACTTGTACCTGATTTAAAAAAATCGGATCTTGTCGGAGGCTTTCAATTTCTTGACGCCCAGGTAGATGATTCAAGACTTGTTTTGAGACTAATCAATGAAGGCATTGCATCAGGCGGGAGAGCTGTTAATTATACCAAGGTTACGGAGATATTAAGGGATGCTGAAAGGATGGTTTCAGGAGTAAAGGTGAAAGATGCTGAGACAAAAGAAGAGAAAACATTCTTAACCGGGGCAGTTATCAATGCCACGGGCTCATGGGCTGAAAACTTTCATCCGTCTCCAAAACCCGATCTCCATTTGCGTCCGCTGCGTGGAAGCCATGTGATTTTACCAAAAGACGCTCTCCCCATCAGCCGGACCATTAGTTTTCTTCATCCTGATGATAAAAGACCTGTGTTTGCATGCATATGGGAAGGCAGCATACTGATTGGCACGACTGACCTTGATCATAATGAAGATCTCTCAAAAGAACCGTCTGCCACAAGAGAAGAGGTGCAGTATCTGCTGGATGGAATTAATGCGTATTTTCCTGAACATAAGCTGACTGCAGAAGATTGCACTGCAACCATAGCAGGTGTAAGGCCTGTTTTAAGTGAAGGAAAACTGGATCCATCAAAAGAGTCACGAGAAAATGTCGTATGGTCGGATAAGGGGCTGGTGACGGTTACTGGAGGCAAGTTGACAACTTTTAGAAAAATGGCTTTTGATACTTTAAAAACCACCTCTCAGTTTTTACCGAATCAAGATAAAAAAGTAGAAAACGAGCCGGTATTCGATGAAATTAATGGAATGTCGGTAAACAGTAATGCTGTTTCAGAGGCTGTAATGCGCAGGCTTTGCGGCAGATATGGAAAGGCAGCGGAAGAACTTATTAAAATGTCTTCACCAGATGATTTGACTCAGATTCCAGGCACCAATACACTGTGGGCCGAGATTCCGTTTACTGCTAAATATGAAAATGTGAGGCATCTTGAAGATCTGCTTTTAAGACGTGTGCGAATCGGTCTACTTGTGCCCGAAGGCGGAAAAGAGTATCTTGACAAAATACAAAAGCTTTGTAAAAGCATATTACCATGGGATGAAAAGCGATGGGAAGAAGAAAAGAAAGCGTATTTAAGGTTGTGGCAAGATGTCTATTCTGTTCCAAAATAAATTAAAAGGAGGACGGAACTGTGGAAAAACCTATTCTTTCAATAGATTGCGGTACTCAGAGCCTGCGAGTTCTGCTTTTTTCGGAAAAGGGCGAGCTTCTCGACAGGACTCAGATCAAGTATGAACCGTATTACAGTGAGAGGCCTGGCTGGGCTGAAAAGAATCCTGATATATACTGGCAGAGTCTTTGCGATGGATGCAAGGAACTTAAAGAAAGGAATTTACAGTTATTTGAAAACATAGCCGGCGTTGGTGTCACAACACAAAGAGCAACAATGATTAATCTGGATAGCAAAGGCGATGTGTTGAGACCTGCAATAATATGGCTTGATCAGCGATCTGCTGAACCGAATTACAAACCATATCCTCCAATGAAAATGATTTATAAAATTATAGGAATGGATGAAGCCATCGAGAAGACCCAAAGGGACGGGAAATGTAACTGGATCATGCAGAATCAGCCGGAAATTTGGGCGGCAACACATAAATACCTTCAAGTATCGGGCTTTATAAACTTTCGCTTAACAGGAGAGTTTAAAGACTCAATAGCTTCACAGATCGGGCATATCCCATTTAATTATAAAAAAATGGAATGGGGAAAAGGGAGACAGCTTCCAAATCTTTTTTTCCCTGTCGAAAAAGAAAAACTTCCGGATCTTGTTGGTCCTGGAGAACAGCTCGGAAAAATATCAAAAGGCGCTTGCCTGGAAACGGGTATCCCTGAAGGTACTCCGGTTATAGCCTGCGGATCCGACAAAGGATGCGAAACCATCGGCATGGGCGTTGTGGACCAGACAATGGCAAGTCTCAGTTTCGGCACAACGGCTACTGTCCAGACAACAACTGCGAAATATTTTGAAACCCTTGCTTTTTTGCCCCCCTATCCCGCACCGATACCGGGCCACTATAACCCTGAAGTAGAAATCTTACGCGGATACTGGATGATAACGTGGTTCAAAAATGAATTTGCCCACAAGGAAGTCCAGGAGGCGGAAAGCAAAGGGATCGCACCGGAAGAAATGTTGAATAAACTTCTCAAACAATCGCCTCCGGGTTCAATGGGCCTGGTGGTCCAGCCATATTGGAGTCCTGGTCTCAAAGAGCCTTCAGCCAAGGGCGCAATGATAGGTTTCGGAGAGGTGCATACCAGGGCTCATGTTTACCGGGCGGTTATCGAAGGCCTTGCGTTTGGATTGCTTGAAGGGCTGCATAAAATGGAGAAAAAAGGGAAGCAGAAGGTGAATAAACTTGCGGTATCAGGAGGGGCTTCCCAGAGTGATGAAATTTGCCAGATTTCAGCGGATATTTTTAACCTTCCCCTAGTCAGGGGAAAGACATGGGAGACCTCGGGTCTAGGTGCGGCAATTGTTACAGCTGCCGGTCTGGGCATCTATCCATCTGTCGGGGCTGCCATCAAAGATATGGTGGGCTATAAAAAGGTGTTCGAGCCTGACCGAAAAAATGTAAAAATTTATCAGGAGCTTTTCGAACGGGTTTATAAAAATATATATAAGGCACTTTATCCGCTGTATAAAGAAATAAGGGATATTACCGGTTATCCTGAAAAATAGGAATATAGCTTATAGTAAACGGAGGAAATATGTTCACCAAGCATTCATTTCAACCTGACTGGAGTGAAAAACCGCCAAAAAAGAAATCATACCGATCCATATTTAAATGGGGCAGCCCTAATGAATTCAAGCATCCGAATAGCGCCTGGTATGAAATGATTAAAGAAGAGTTCGGACTTACGGATGAAGATTTTGAACAACCTCAATCTGAAGGAAATGAGAAGGTTGAAATAAGTCAAAAAATTAAATTGCCGAAGAAAGAGATCAATACGTTTGTTGATATTGTCGGGGAGAAAAATGTATCAACAGATGATTACAGCCGCGTAAAATACAGTCACGGCAAGACGACTGATGAAGCAATGGATTTAAGGAACAACACGGTTAGAAACGTTCCTGACATTGTTGTACATCCGAGAAACAAAAAGGATGTACAAGAGATTGTCAAATACTGCAATAAACAGAAACTGCCTGTTTATATATTTGGTGGCGGCTCGTCGGTGACCTTTGGACTCAATACACCCAAGGGCGGTGTAATGCTTGCCATGGGCACACATATGAATAAGCTGCTGTCAATCAACGAGCAAAACCAGACAGCAACAATGCAACCCGGCATTTTCGGCCCTGCCTACGAAGAGGCGTTAAACAATCCGCCTAAACGGTTTAATGTGGAAAGGCAATATACCTGTGGCCATTTCCCTCAATCATTTGAATATTCTACGGTCGGGGGATGGGTTGTAACGCTCGGTTCCGGACAGGCTTCAACGTATTATGGAGATGCATATGATATTGTTCTCAGCCAGGAATATGTAACGCCTGCAGGAATTATTAAAACCCATGACTACCCCGGTACCGCCACTGGTCCGAAAATTAACGACATCATGAAAGGGAGCGAGGGGTCATTTGGTATCTTGGTGGAATTGACCATGAAGATATTCCGGCACATGCCTGGAAATCGCCAACGATTTGCATTTATGTTCCCATCGTGGGAGGCGGCTGTTGATGCCAGCAGGGAGATTGTTCAAGGAGAATTTGGAAAGCCTGCGGTATACAGAATAGCCGACCCTGAAGAAACAGAAGTAGGACTCAAACACTTTGGCGTGCAGGGCACACCAATAGACAGCCTGGTTAATCTTCGCGGTTTTAAACCAATGAAGCGATGTTTGTGCATGGGAACAGTAGAAGGCGAGAAGGATTTTACAAAACATGTGAAAGACCATATCGCAAAGGTATGTAAGCAACACGGTGCAATGACACTTACCGGATTTGCAACTATGCTGTGGGAAAAGACCCGGTACAAGGAACCCTACATGCGGGAAGATCTCATGGATTACGGTGTTATTATCGATACGGTTGAATCAGCAGTGACCTGGGACAACCTGCACCGACTCCACCAGGGTGTGCGTTCGTATATCAAAAAAAGACTCGGAATAATATGTATGACACATGCATCGCACTTTTATCCCCAGGGGACCAATCTCTATTTTATTTTTATTCTAAAGATGACAGATCTCAAAAGCTACCGGAAGTTTCATAACGGTATACTCGATTCGATCCTCAAACATGGCGGATCCATCAGCCATCATCATGGTATCGGTAAATTATTTGCACCTTTTATGGAGAAGCACCT
>CAZTYY010000154.1:5651-7667 GCA_964617785.1 uncultured Desulfobacterales bacterium
TCAGCCTTTTTTGCATGTCCATCAAACCAAAAGGGTTTCCCCGGTCCTAGGCACGACCGCATCAAATCCATTTTCGTTTAAAAAGCTGCCAAAAGCAACTGACTGGTCTTCTTCCCCATGGACAACAGCAATTTTTTTAATCCTTAAACCTGACTTTTTTAAAAAGCGTAACATTTCATGTTTGTCGCCATGGGCTGAAAAACCCCCGAGTTTAACAACACGGGCTTTTAACGGGTATTCCTTGTTTAAAAAACGGATCATCGGAGGCGCTCCCGCTCTGCCTCTTTCTTCATAGGCCAGGCCTTGCTCCAGTATACGGCGGCCGAGAGTATGGTTGGCCATATATCCAACGATCAGTATGGTATTGCTCGGGTTGTGAACTTTATACCGAAGATGGTGCAGAATGCGACCGGCCTCACACATACCGGATGCCGAGATAACGATATGCGGCTTTTTTTCCTTCATCAGCGCCATTGATTCTTCAACGGATTTTGTAAAATTGACCTGGTCAAAGGAAAATGGATTTTTACCTTTTTGCAAAAAAGTAGCATGGGTTTCCTGGTCATAAACCTCGGGATGCTCACCGAATACGGCAGTCAAATTAGTGGCCAGAGGGCTGTCGACATAGATCGGGACACGCGGTACCTCATTATTATCATACAGTTCATGCAGCACGTACAACAGTTCCTGTGTCCGACCGAAAGCAAAAGAAGGGATCAGTATCGAACCGCCCCTTTCAAGGGTATCGAGCATGGTTTCTTTTAATTTGGGCCGCAGATCGATTACCGGTTCATGAAGGCGGTCGCCGTAGGTGCTTTCCATAATCATCAAATCAACATTCTGATGCTCTTCCGAAAAGTTTTTGGCAGGATCTTTTAATATCGGTTTGTCAAAGCGTCCGATATCACCTGTATAGCAAATGGTGCGGCGTTGACCGCTGGCCTCATGGGTTATCATGCTGATGGCTGATCCCAGAATGTGACCTGCCTCATAAAAAGTATTGGTTAGATTTTTACCGACTTGCAGCGGGCTGCGGTACGGCACCCCGTCGATACAAGACAAAGCCTGCTCAGCATCCTGAGCAGTATACAGAGGTTCCACCCCTTGAAGATGATGCTTGTGAATTAGTTCGTCAATGACATCGGCATTCAATCTGTGGCGATTGGTTTTTAGCAGTTTTTTAATTTCATTTTTTTCGCGATTGTCGATTTTTTTATGGTTTTTCCCTGTTTTTATTTGTGACAGGGCGCCGCGGACGGTTTTGTAGTTTAGATACTGGGCATCCGACTCCTGAATATGGGCTGAATCAGGCAAAAGGTAGTGGCAGGCTCCTGCCGTAGCCCTTGTGCAGATTACACGCCCACTAAAATTTGATCGGGTCATCAAGGGGATACGGCCTGAATGGTCGATGTGGGCATGAGAAAGGATAATATTGGTTACAACTGTCGGATCAAATGGAAAGACACGATTTTTTTCTGCGGTTTCTTTTCGTCGTCCCTGAAAAAGTCCGCAGTCCAGCAAAATATTGTCATCACCGGTGCTCATCAAGTGCAATGAACCGGTTACTTCTCTTACCGCGCCGTAAAATGAAACGTGCATGAGGTTTCTCCTGATGTCAGTAGAGATTTAGATCCAAATTTAACTGTTAGTCGACACCTTTCTTTGTAGATGCAACAAGATGGGATTGCAAGTTGTTTGTGTTTGCCACGTAAAAAACAAAGGGCGAACATAAATGTTCGCCCTTGCATGTTTTGGTTTAAGATTTTAAAGACATCCGGTGTTGTCTTTGAAAACATTATTTTCTGATCATCAATTCTCCCACACAACCGGTTTTTTCTGACCGTACCAATCATCGGCAAAAGCACCATAGTTATCTTCGAGCGTGGAGCGCTTGATTTTCATGGTCGGTGTCAGAAAGCCGTTGTCCGGCAGCCATTCGGTTTTGGCTACAGCCAGGAAAGCCATATGCTCGTGATGCGGCAGCACGCTATTCACTTCCTTGAGATGCTTCGCAAG
>CAZTYY010000155.1:0-7576 GCA_964617785.1 uncultured Desulfobacterales bacterium
TCTTCCACCAGAAGAATTTCAACAGCGTTGGTATTATTCATGTTTATATCTCCTTCTTCGATAAGGTAAAATAAAATACAGCCCCCTGGTTTTCCGTTCCCTCACCCCACACGCGTCCGCCATGCTTTAAAATAATCCGCTTGACCAGAGCCAGGCCGATCCCGGTCCCTTCAAACTGATCCACGCTATGCAGTCGCTGGAACACGCCGAACGCTTTCTCTATGTATTTCATATAAGCCCCGTAGTTTTTGAAACAGCGACTGTCCCTAAAATTTTTAAGTCAGGATTATTAAAACTATTGCTTACAAAAACAAATCCAGCCGAGGTAGAAATATCGACTTTTCCTGCCATTAACGCATCGGCAGCGAGTTTTCCTGCTTCATAATCCTTAATCGTTACATCTAAACCATTAGCCTTAAAATATCCACGGTTGTCTGCGATATAGACAAGGGCGCCAGAGTCTCCGAAGTATGACGCTATTGTTAGCTTCTCAACAGGTCCTTCATATTTGGATTCATCGCGAGTGCAACCGCCAATGAATGTTGCCATGAGCAAAATAACTCATCACTTTTTTATTCATATTTTTTCACCCCATTAAAGCTACAAAATTGTTTTTTAAACATAAAGGAATCCAGAGAGATAAAATTATATTTTTCATTATGTTCCCCTATTAAGTTTAAGAAGATTTCTTAGATGCATGTTTTTTAAGCGTGGTCTTTAAAAAAAGGCCCTTTTTGTATAGTTTGGGAAAGTCAGCCTGTGATTTCTATAATCTCTGTCACCAACCTTACGAGATAGTGTCGATCTGAACTATCCTTGGTGCAAGTTGTATTGCCTTAACCAGGCATTCTCAAGAATAGAAGAATGGGAAATTCACCACGCATGCAAGAATATAGACTTTTTGAAATAAAACCATTGTGAACGATATTATAAATTGTCCAAAATTTAGAAAAGAGCCTTATACAAGATGTTGTATTTTGGAATGTGTACTTTGAATTGTATCTTTTTCTATCAGAAAATTTAAAAAATTGCAATAAAAAATTAGATCCCAATTAGATGCAACAATAATACCATCTGTGTTCAGGGAAATAAATAATTTTTCCTGATTTTTTTGTGCGGATTTTCTGTTTTTGTTTTGGTTTCCCCTTTTGCAATTCCTCCGACATAGGCATAGAATTCTTCTTTTAAATCATTCAAAAAATAGCTTTTTCACTTGCCAATTCAGCTCAGTTCTTGATTTTACTACGTTTGTTAATTTTTAAGCTTTGTTTTTAGGGAATGCCCTGTTACAAACATATCTTGACAAACTGTTTATATTATGCATTTTCAGTAAGTTGCATAAAAAAAATAGCTCTTATAGAAAATCAAAAGGTCGCCTATCCGGCTTTAAAATAAAAATGTGATGTTCTAAAGGATTCTTTGCATATTTTATTAAAGTGAACTAAAGTTATTGGCATGAGTACTTTTAAAGATTTTTTTAAAGTAAAAAATATTGAAGAGGTCCTGTCCTTGAAATCATTATTTCCGCGCATAGGAACCGAAAAGATTTCTCTTCTCAATGCATCGGGAAGAATTCTTGCCTCAGATATTATTTCAGATGCCGACCTCCCTGGTTTTGACCGCTCTACAATGGATGGTTTTGCTGTGGCAGCCTCATCAACATTCGGTGCAAGCGACGGCAGCCCTGCCTTTCTCAACGTGACAGGCACCGTCCCTATGGGCGAGGAACCTGACTTTTCTATCATGCCTGGGGAGGCTGCAAGAATTCCAACAGGGGGCTTACTGCCGGAAGGTGCTGACAGCGTTATCATGATAGAACTGACCGAAGCTGTCGATGACGATTCCATTGAAATATATAAAAGTGTCGCCCCCGGGCATAATATCATTAAAAAAGGTGAGGATTACAAGGCCGGAAATACCATAATATCGGCTGGCTGCAGATTGCGCCCCCAGGATGTGGGACTGCTGGCAGCGTTTGGACAAGATCCTGTTTCCGTATTTAAACAACCGGTTGTCGGGATCATATCTACAGGAGACGAAATTGTTCCGGTCAATAAAAATCCCGGACCGGCGGAAGTAAGAGATACCAACACATATTCATTGGCAGGCTTTGTTAAGGAAGCAGGAGCCGTACCCATGACATTCGGGATAGCGAAAGACAACTTTAATGAACTGCTGGCAATGTGCGTTAAAGCAATAGAAAAAACCGATATGGTGATCCTGTCTGGCGGAAGTTCTGTTGGAACACGTGATTTCACAACAGAAGTCCTCTCTTCATTGCCAGAATCAGAAATACTGGTTCATGGCATATCGATCAGTCCGGGCAAACCGACCATTCTTGCGAAGACACGCGGCAAGGCGGCCTGGGGACTTCCAGGCCATATCGTATCATCAATGATTGTGTTTAAAGTAATTGTCATGCCTTTTATTGAACATATCGGAGGAGTCTCTCTTAATAGCAGAAAACAGCAATGGACTAAAGCAAAGATGACGCGCAACATATCGTCAGCGCAGGGAAGAACGGATTGCATTCGTGTAAAGCTCTCTATGATCAACAAAACACTTTTTGCAGAACCTATTTTGGGTAAATCCGGCCTCATCAATACAATGGTAAAAGCTGACGGAATTGTCATGGTCGACATTAATTCAGAAGGAATTGAAGAGGGATTCGAGGTTGATGTTATACAGATATGACAACAGACAATGAAGAACAGATAATACTGATTGAAACGGATAATCAAATGACCTTAAAAAGAAATATTTATCTTGATATGAAGACACTCGAACAGGCAAGAAAAATTCTGTTCACATCGTTTCCTTTGTCTTCTTTTCTGACAAAAGAGTCCGTACCGGTTATGGATGCTGTCGGAAGGGTTTTGGCAAAAGCTGTTTTTGCCGGAATTTCTTCACCGCCATTCCATGCTGCTGCAATGGACGGCATTGCGATAAAAGCTTCGGATTCATTCGGTGCAGCAGAAAACCATCCGATTGAGTTTATATCCGATAAAAATGCATTCTATGTAAATACGGGCCATGTCCTGCCTGAAAATACCGATGCGGTTATTATGATAGAGTACGTAAATCGGAAAGATGAAAAAAGACTTGAAATCGAATCCCCTGCATATCCCTGGCAGAATGTAAGAAAGCTCGGGGAAGATATTGTGGCCACAGAACTGCTTTTTCCTGTAAATCATAAGGTGACGCCATACTGCATCGGCGCCCTCCTTTCAGCAGGGATCACATCTGTTGAAGTCAAAAAGAAGCCGAAAGGCCTTATTGTTCCAACAGGTTCAGAGTTGACGGATGCAGACACTGCACTATCCATCGGATTAAAACCAGGGCAGCTAATAGAATCGAATTCCCATGTACTTGCCAAGTTGATTGAATCATATGGCGGTGCATTTGAAAGAAAAGACATAGTCCGGGATGACATAGAGCAAATTGAAAAGACAATATCTGATGCTGCAGAAGATAAAGACTGTAACTTTATTCTAATCTGTGGCGGGTCTTCCGCAGGTTCTCAGGACTTCTCCAAGGCATCAATCAACAACCTGGGAAAAATTCTGATTCACGGCGTTACGATAATGCCCGGCAAACCGATTATCGTTGCAGATGTTAATGGGAAGCCTGTTTTCGGGGTTCCCGGTTATCCGGTATCGACAATCATCACTTTTGAGCAGTTTATCGGCCCCATGATCTCAATGATGCTTGGACAGCCTGACAAGGAAAAAACAACCATCGATGTTGAACTGACCCGAAAAGCGGTTTCCAAGCTCGGTATCGAAGAATTTCTTCGTGTCAAACTTGGCAAAATAGGCAAAAGGATTGTCGCCACATCCCTGCCCCGTAGTGCGGGAAGCATTACCACCATTACCGAAGCTGACGGTATCATAAGAATTCCCAATCATATTGAGGGACTGAACGCACACGAACCTGTAAAAGCTGAGCTCTTGCGACCTCTTTCTTCTATTGAGAACACCATAATTGCCACAGGAAGTCATGACAACACCCTTGATGTTCTTGCAGATCTTCTGAAAGCTTCAGAAACCGGAATCACTCTTTCGTCAAATCATGTTGGCAGTATGGGTGGACTTATGGCGATTAAAAAAAAGGTCTGCCATATTGCAGGTTCGCATCTTTTAGATACTGAAGACGGCTCATATAACATCTCATGGATTAAAAAATATCTGCCGGGCATTAATGTAAAACTTGTCAACCTTGTATCAAGGGAACAGGGCCTGATAGTAAAGTCCGGAAATCCAAAAAATATTCGCGGTCTCGAAGATATTACAAAAGATGATATTATGTTTATAAACCGCCAGGCTGGGTCCGGAACAAGAATTCTCCTTGATTACAGGCTGAAAGACTACGACATCGACCCTTCCAAAATAAAAGGTTATGAAAACGAAGAATTTACACACATGTCTGTTGCGGCAGCTGTTTTAGGCGGTGCTGCCGATACCGGACTTGGAATACATGCGGCAGCGGCAGCACTTGGTCTGGACTTTATCCCGGTTGTTACAGAGCAGTATGATCTTGTCATCCCAAAAGAGCACTTTAAAACAGAGATGATTCAGACTCTTCTCGACACTATCAACACAGATACCTTCAAATCGCGCGTTCGCGCTCTTGGAGGGTATGGAACTAAGAATACCGGAAAACTGATAAATGAAATTACATAAATTAGATGATTACAGATGGGAAATGCCAAAAACCGGCAATATGAATACATGCGGCCGAATTTATTCAAATGAATCAATGATAAATGCAGTCGGGCAGGAAGAAGCTTATCAACAGGTTGCAAATGTTGCATGTCTTCCCGGAATACTCGGCGCATCTCTTGGAATGCCGGATATCCACTTGGGATACGGATTTCCCATCGGAGGTGTCGCGGCATTTGATCTGGATTCAGGTGTCATATCTCCGGGTGGTGTCGGCTACGACATAAACTGCGGCGTTAGACTCGCTGCATCCTCCCTCTCAGTCAAGGATATAAAGAACAGATTGGAAGATCTTGCAAACGCGCTTTATCGTAATATACCCTGTGGCGTCGGTTCTACAGGCTCTTTGAAGCTTTCAAAAAAGGACGAAAAAACAGTACTGCGTGAAGGCAGCAGATGGGCTGTGGCCCAGGGGTTTGGTGAAGATACGGATATAACCCGTACAGAAGACAGCGGATGTATGAAAAATGCAGATCCTTCAGAATTAAGCGACAGGGCGCTTGAAAGAGGACTTCGTCAATTAGGCACATTGGGAGCCGGCAATCACTTCATTGAAGTTGGAAAAGTCGAGACAATCTACAACAAGACTGTTGCCGGCCGCTTCGGTCTTTTTGAAGGGCAGATAACGCTCATGATCCATTCAGGATCAAGGGGCCTCGGTCATCAGGTATGTGATGATTTTCTTACGCTTATGACAAAGCATTCAAAAAAACTCGGCTTTAATCTTCCGGACAGGCAGCTCTCCTGCGCCATGATCAAATCTGATGAAGGTGAGCGGTATTTCAATGCAATGGCATGTGCTGCCAATTATGCATGGACAAACCGTCAGATTCTTCTTCACAGAGCAAGGAAAGTCTTTTATGAAGTCTTTGGAATCGGACCAAGGGATCTGTCCATGAACCTTGTCTACGATGTCTGTCATAATATAGCCAAGAAAGAGGAGCATATTGTCGACGGGATCAAACGTGTTGTCTGTGTGCATAGAAAAGGCGCAACAAGATCTTTTCCTCCCGGCCATCCTTCGATTTGTGATGAATACAGGGATGTAGGGCAACCGATTCTGATACCCGGAGATATGGGTACTGCATCATATGTTCTTGTTGGAACTCAAAAAGCCATGGAAGAAACATTCGGTTCTACATCCCACGGTGCAGGCCGTGTGTTAAGCAGAAAAGCCGCTAAAAAGACAAGTAAAGGAAGGGCTATACACCGCGAACTCGAAGATAAAGGGATATTCGTACGGTGGACCGGAAGGGCTACACTTGCTGAAGAAATGCCTGAAGCTTACAAAGACATTTCAAAAGTTGTAGAGGTTGTGCATAATGCAGGGATATCGGAAAAGGTCGCAAAGCTTAAGCCCCTTGTTGTCATTAAAGGTTGATGTATTCGTAAAAACCCCAATCAAGGAAAGCATATAGATATGGGTGGTTTTAATCTGTCGGATTTGAAATATTTTTTGGAAATGCCCAATAATTGAAACTGGTTTAAGGTGGGACTCGCTGGAAAAGATCAAAGATTTCCAGCTTTCAAATTTTTTTGAGATAATATTTTCATATCGCTATTTTTAAAATTTTATGATATAGTATGAAATTATTTCAAAGCACACATTCAAAGCACACATTCAAAGCACCACATATAGTATAGGGCTCTTTTCAGAATTTCAGATTACTTGTATTTTTTTTGGCACTTTATATAGACAGTATAACCTGAGAAAAGCGGCTTAACCCAGCGTCCACTTTTTGGGGGAAAGTTCATAATGCTATTGTTCTGTTTTTTTAAATGATTTTGTAACTCAAGAATAGCTCCAGCATTCTTGGAGATATCGGTTCTCAAGCATCATGTAAGCAAATTTGGAGGCTTTTGTAATGGCTGAAAAACCCACCTATAAAGAGCTGGAAAAGCGGGTCCGGGAATTGGAGCGGGCTGAATCTGAGCGCAAGCAGGCGGAGGACTTGATTCGTATTCAACGCGATCTTGCACAAACGCTTAACGCCGTGACTACCATCAATGATGCAATGTCTATCAGTCTGGATACAGCAATCGACGAAACAAGGCTGGACGCCGGTGGAGTGTATTTAGTTGAAAAGAAAACCGGAGAGCTGAACATGGTTTATTCGAAGGGGCTCTCTCCTGAATTTGTGAAAACCGTATCTTTCTTTGACGCCGATTCTCCCGATACCCGAATGGTCATGGCCGGTGACCCAATCTACATTCAGCATACGAAACTCGACGTTCCCCTGAGCAAAGTAGAGAAAAGCGAGGGTTTGCGGATGATGACTGTCTTTCCAATCTCTCATCAAGGCAGAGTGATTGCCTGTCTGAATGTGGCTTCTCATACTATCGATGAGATATCCGGTTATGAACAAGACGTTTTTGGGGCCATAGCACATCAAATTGGTCTGGCAATCACCCGTTTACAGTCAGATGAGGCTCTGAGGGTAAGCGAAGAAAGATGGAGTTCCCTTATCAATAACACCAATGATATCATTCAGATTCTGGATATTGAAGGGAATATCCTTGATATGAACAAAGTGTATCCTCCACATACTTTTGTTGATATTCTGGGCAAGCCGGTATTTGAATTTATGGATGAAGCGTCTCAACAATCTGCCCGCAAAGCAATTGATAGACTTAAAAAAGAGAAAACGCCTCAGAATTTTGAAATTGTAATCTTTCTTCCGGGGCATGATGATGCCCATTTTGCCGTAAAGTATGTACCCATGCTTGTTGATGGGGAGGTTCAACGGATAATCAGCCATGTTGTAGATATTACAGAAAGAAAAAAGGTGGAAGAAGCGTTGCGAGAAAGCGAGGGGAAGTTCAGGATACTCTCCGACCAGGCGCTGATGGGGATT